>DATAJN010000203.1:0-5310 GCA_036262105.1 Ilumatobacteraceae bacterium | reverse complement strand
CTCCAACTCGCGACGTAACACGGGGGTCACGACGTGGCTGCGATGAACCTTCGGAGCCCGCAGAACGTCTTCCCTGTCGTAGGGAACGACTACCGCGCCGGCCTCGGAGACATAGACCGGAGGAGCAAGCGGAATGTAGTGCCGGGAGTGCATGATCCCCGGCGACACGACACCCCACGTGGGCTCTTCGGAGATCTCGTCGTAGACCACGTCTGTGATCGTTCCGACCTCGGTGCCATGTCGGTCAATAACCGGATGGCCGCTGAATTGTGTCAGTTCGTCGTTCATCTGTCCTCCTCAGGGGCTGTTCGCCCGCAGTTGGATGTCCGACCGCGCTGTACTTGCCTCCACCGTACCCCCTGCTGATCATTCTCAAGCAACAACATCGTGCTACTAGGGTCTGACCTGCCATGACCACGCACTCGGACCCCTCACCTCCCACCCCAGGCGCCGGCCGCAAGCGCATCAAACCCCATCAACTCGTCATCGGCATCGGCTGCTTCATGGGGTTGTTCACCCTGGTATCGGGGATCTTGCCGCAGCTCACCGAGTGGCACGAGAAGAAGTCGCCCTCGCGCGAGGTGTTCTTCGGCATTCCAGGTGCGTTGCAGGTGGCCTTCTACACGGTGATCCCGGTGATGTTGGTGTGGGGTGCGATGGCCTTCGCCGATCGCGTTCGCAACTGGGAACGCGGTGGCCCCGACCGCCGCCGCACCACCACCAAGAACGTCAAGCGTCGCCTTGCCGACTTCCGCGCCGGGGTGTACATGCGCACCTTGCTGCGCGACTCGGCCGCGGGGTTCATGCACTCGTTGATCTACTTCGGTTTCCTCGCCCTGCTCGGCGTCACCACGGTGCTCGAGGTCGACCACCAGATGCCCGCGAGCGCCAAGTTCCTCCATGGCAAGACCTATCTGGCGTACTCGATGGTCGGCGACCTGGCCGGCGTGGTGTTCCTCGTCGGAATCGTGTGGGCGATCGTGCGGCGCTACGTGCACCGGCCGTATCGCATTCGGATCAAGACCAAGCCGGAGCACGCTGCGATCCTCGGCACCTTCTTGCTGATCAGCGTGTCGGGGTACTTCGCAGAAGCGTTCCGGATCGCCGAGATCCAGCGGCCCGGCTACGAGAAGTGGAGCTTCGTCGGCTATCCGCTGAGCCGGGCATTCGACGGCCTGGCTGTCGACACCCTCAGTCGGTGGCACCAGATCATGTGGTCGTTGCACGTCGTCGGGTTCGTCGTGTTCCTCGCTCTGCTACCGATCACGATGCTTCGGCACATGTTCACCTCTCCGCTCAACATGTACCTGCGCGACCGCGATCGCCCGAAGGGCGCGATGAAGGCGATGCCGAACCTCACCGAGACCTCGTTGGAGACATTCGGGGCATCGGTCGTCGAGGACTTCACGTGGAAGCAGCTGCTCGACACCGACGCGTGCACGATGTGCGGTCGCTGCACCAGCGTCTGCCCAGCCCACGCAACGGGCAAGCCGCTCGACCCGCGCGAGATCGTGCTGAAGACGGGCGAGGTCATGGCGGCCACGGCAGCGCACGGTCACGTCAGCCCGCCGCTCGGCGTCGACAGCGAGATCACCATCTCCTCGAACTCGCTGTTCGAGCGGATCACGGCCGAGGAGGTGTGGAGTTGCACGAGTTGCCGCGCCTGCGACGAGGTCTGCCCCGTCAACATCGAGATCCTCGACAAGATCCTCGACATGCGCCGCTACCTGTCGCTGATGGAGAGCAACTTCCCGGCCGAGCTCGGCAATGCCTATCGGGCAATGGAGAACCAGGGCAACCCATGGGGCATGAACCAGGGTGAGCGTGGAGACTGGGCCAAAGACATCGACGGCGTAACGGTCGTCGACCCCGGGGAACCCATCACCGCCGAGTACCTGTACTGGGTCGGTTGTGCGGGTTCGTTCGACGACAAGAACAAGAAGGTCACGCAGGCAATGGCCAAGTTGCTGCGCCGCGCCGGCATCGACGTCGCCATCCTCGGGCCCAGCGAGATGTGCACCGGCGACTCGGCTCGCCGCAGTGGCAACGAGTACCTCTTCCAGATGCTGGCGATGCCCAACGTCGAGATGCTCGACGGCATGGGCGTGCGCAAGATCATCGCTCAATGCCCGCACTGCTTCAACACGCTGAAGAACGAGTACCCGCAACTCGGTGGCAACTACGAAGTGGTGCATCACACGCAGCTGCTCGAATCGCTGATCGAATCCGGCAAGCTCGACGTGTCCCAAGCCACGCTCGAGGAGCGGATCACCTATCACGACTCGTGCTACCTCGGTCGCCACAACGACGTGTACATGGCACCGCGCAAGGTCGTCGGCTCGATCAAGGGCATCGAGGTCGTCGAGATGCCCCGCAACGGCACCACAGGCATGTGCTGCGGGGCCGGTGGAGCCCGCATGTGGATGGAGGAGACGATCGGCACGAAGGTCAACGACGAGCGGGCTCGTGAGGCCATCTCCACCGGCGCCACGCGGGTCGCCACCGCCTGCCCGTTCTGCTACATCATGCTCGACGACGGAGTGAAGGCAGCTGGAGTCGAAGAGACCGACGTGAAGGTTGCCGACATCGCCATCCACCTCCTCGACGCCATCGAGGCCGGCGAGCGCAAGTTGCGCCATCCGAACGCGCCGCTCAGCTCGTTCGGCTGAACCCGATCGGGGGAGCTCCCCGGGGCGCGATGAATCAAGGCATCGACGTCGCTTAGTCTCGGCCAATGGGTGGCCGCGCAGCCAGCGTGTTGATCGCCTCCCTGGCGGTCCTCGGCCCGGTCGCGATCTCAGCCACACTCGCACATGCCGAGACGAGCACCGAGTGTGCGGCGGGTACCGACACGGCCCATCTCAACTCGTTCATCGCCAATGAGATGAGCGACCTCGTTGGGTTCGACACGCCGCGAGTGATCGCTCTTCCCGATGGTCGAAACGTGTGGACGGTGCAGGACGCGTTCGTCTCGCCAAGCCCGGGCACCCGGTCGTCGACGTTGCGACCGCCCAGTGGGTTTGCCCACAACGTGTTGGTCGTGCAAGACGGCAAGTGCTTCACCACCCTGCACGGGCCGATCACGCCTGGCGACCAATGCGCGGTCGGCGACGCCTCGTACGTCGGCGCCGACGTGACGGCGACGTGTAGCCATTGGTTTTGGCCGCTGAGCGGCGGCATCGACCAACTCGGCCGGCTCGCGGTGTTCTACGTCGAAATGGGCAACGACAGCGGCGCCGGCGCGGCTACCGGTGCCCACCCCATCTCCGTCTGGCTCGCCCGTTTCGACTCGGCCACCTTCGATCTAGTGTCGTTCGCCCCGGCGCCGGCGGCGGCAGGTGATGTGATCTATGGGGCGGCGGTCGAGTCCGACTCGTCGTTCAGCTACCTGTTCGGCTGGTCGTACGATCAGTTCAACCTCCCCGATCCCACGTCGCCACCACCGTCGCAACTGTTCGTGGGGCGCGTGCCACTCGGGCGTTTCGATCTCCAGCCCACGTACTGGAACGGCGCCAACTGGGTCGCCAAACGTTCCGCCGCGGTTTCCATCGACACGGCACCTGTCGGCGCGACCAATCCGATGCAGCCCCGTCTGATCGACGGCATGTGGGTCTCGGTGGTCAAGCCAGACGATTGGAACGGCAGCACGCTGCGTGTCGATGTTGCGGCCGCGCCGCAGGGCCCGTGGACCACGTGGCAGACCGTCACCATTCCGACGCGGACCCTCGACGGTCGCACCAACACCTACGGGGCCACGCTCATGCCGTGGCGTTCCGACAACGGGAACCTTGTGGTGGCGATCTCCAACAACGCCTGGCAGATGGACCCGCTGGCTTTCGAGAACCCGACCTTGTACCAACCTCGCTTGTTCGAAGTCGCCGCGCCGCCCGGCTTGCCGGCCACACAGATCGAGGCATCGACGGAGCCCCTCGGATTCGTACCGTCCACTCCTCCGATACGAGCAGTCGACACACGATCGGGCGCGCCGCTGGCCGCCGGTCACGTTCTTCACGTCGCGCTGACAGGGATGGTCGCCGGTGACGCTCGCGCGGCGGTGATCAATCTTGCCGCGGTCGACCCGGCGGGTGCCGGCTTCTTGACGGCCTGGTCGTGCGATGAGCCAATGCCGGCGACGTCGAACCTCAACTACCTCGCTGGCGTCACGCGCGCCGCGCATGCGGTGGTCACGCTGGCGGCTGACGCCTCGATCTGCGTGTTCACCATGACCGACACCGACGTCATCGTCGACGTCACCGGGGCCTACTCTGCCGATCCATCGGCCTTGCGATTCCACCCGCAGGCTCCGACACGGATCTATGACTCGCGGGTCATCGGCGGGGCCTGGCGAGCCGGCGAGACACGCGCCATCGCGGTGCCGCCGAATGCCGCGGCGGTGGCTGCGAACGTGACGATCACCGAACCGGTGGCTGCCGGGTTCGTCACGGTGTTCCCGTGCCAATCGACGCTGCCCGTCGTGTCGAACATCAACTACTTTGCCGGCCAAGTGGTGGCCAACCTGGTGGAGTCGGGGACGTCGAACGGGGCGATCTGCGTGCACAGCATGGTGCGCACCCACGTGGTCATCGACCTCGAAGGAACCTATGACGTCGCCGCCGGCGGATTGCAGTACGAGGCCGTCGCTCCCATTCGACTGGTCGATACGCGAAGTGGCGTCGGGTCCGTGTACGGCCGGGTGGCGCTCGACGCCGGATCGTTGGGTGTATGGCCGTCGAACGCGCCGGTGGCCACCACGGCGGTGCCTGCCGACGTCAAGGCGCTGATGGTGTCGATGATCGCTGTCGCGCCGCGCACCGCCGGCTGGGCGGAGATCGGGCCGTGCGTCGAGCCGGCGTACACGACTCCGTACAACTCGTCGACGCTCAACTTCGTCGCCGCCGATGTTGTGGCCAATCAGGCGATCACGCCCACTCGAGCGACGAGTGGTGCGGACATCTGCACCTTCGCGACGTCACCCGCCTACCACGTGGTCGATCTCACCGGCTGGTTCATCTGACCCGGTCACCCGGCCGAAGTTACGTCGCCACCCTCTTCCTTGGGCGCGAAAACTGACACGGCGCTTCCACGTTCCCGCCCATCCAGTCTCTATGGGCGGGAGAACGGACGTGGCCCTTCTGTTTGCGCGCCCATGCAACCTGTTCGCCGTGCGAGGTCAGGCTTGGAAGTTCTCGAAGTACTTGCTCGCTGTGGGGCCGCGTTGACCCTGGTACTTCGAACCGCGGGCGCCGGTGCCATACGGGTTGTCGGCCGGAGTGGTCATCTGCATGAAACTGACCTGGCCGATCTTCATTC
>DATAJN010000202.1:0-2674 GCA_036262105.1 Ilumatobacteraceae bacterium | reverse complement strand
GTGGTGGTATCTGGTCGAGCGTGGTCGCCACCCGTCAGGCCGGCGACGACGAACTGATGGAAAGGCTCACCACAGCGCTGCGACGAATCATGTCGGGCGGTGTCACGACGTTGGAGGTGAAGTCCGGGTACGGCCTCACGGTTTCCGAAGAGCTGCGCCAACTCGAACTGCTGCAGCGGGCCAGGTCGTCGACGCCGATGGAGTTGGCCATCACCTTCCTCGGCGCTCACGTCGTACCACGCGACCTCGATGGCGATGTCAGCAGCGTTCCCGCAGAGCGCGCCGAGCGATACACCGATCTCATCGAGCGCGAGATGCTCCCGGCAGTCGTTCGGCAAGGCATCGCCCAGTTCCAGGACGTGACGGTCGAACAGGGTTACTTCACGCCCGATCAGGCGCTTCGACTGATGCGTCGCAGCCACGAACTCGACCTGCCGGTACGGGTGCACGCCGATGCGTGGGCGCCGTCGCAGGGGTGGCGTACAGCGGTCGAAGGTGGTGCCCTCTCGGCCGAGCACCTCACCTACACATCGCCCGACGAGATCCGCGATGTCGGCCGAACCGACACGATCGCCGTGATGCTGCCGATGGCGGAGCTGATCTACATGACCAGCCAGCGAGCCAACGCCCGCCAGTTCATCGAGCACGAGGTACCGGTGGCCATCGCCACCGACTACTGCTCGTCGATCCACGCCAGCTCGCTGCTCAACACCGTGGCCACGGCTGCACCATGGTTCCGGATGACGCCCGCGGAGGTGATCGTCGGGGCCACGTTGAATGCCGCGTACAGCCTCGGCTTGCAATCCTCCTGCGGCTCGCTCGACCCCGGCAAACGTGGTGATCTCCTGATCCTCGATTGTGAACACCCCGACGAGGTCTGCCTGGCGGTGGGTGCGCCGATACTCGACAGCGTCGTCATCGCCGGCGAGGTGGTGGCAGGAGTCGGGTCGTGATCCGCGTCGTATCCGGCGAGTTCGGCGGCCGCAAGCTGGTGGTGCCCGCCGGCCTGGCAACCCGGCCGACGACCGACAAGGTGCGCCAGGCCGTCTTCAACTCCCTCGACAGCGCCGGGCTCATCGACGGAGCGGCAGTCGTCGATCTCTTCGCGGGCTCGGGTGCGCTCGGCATCGAGGCGCTGTCGCGAGGATCTGCGACGTGTGTGTTCGTCGAACGTGACCGCGCCGCGCTGCAGGCCCTGCGGGCCAACATCTCTGCGCTGGGATTGACCGACCGCACGACCATTGTGGCGTCAGATGTACCCGCCTGGGTGCCGGCCCTCCGCGGCATCGACCTCGCTCTGATCGACCCTCCGTATGAGTTCGACGGGTGGGGCCAACTGCTCGCTGTTCTGCAGGTGCCGTATGTCGTGGCCGAGGCCGGGCACGAGATCGAACCGCCGACAGGTTGGGACCTGGTGAAGTCGAGGCGCTACGGCCGGACCTGGGTGACCCAGCTCGAACGACTAGCGTGAACCGGCGCATGGCCCTGAGAACGACCCCTCCGATGACCACCGTGTTGTATCCCGGCAGTTTCGACCCGTTCCACCTTGGTCATCTCGACGTGATCGAGCAATCGGTGGCGTTGTTCGGCGAAGTCGTGGTGGGCGTGATGCACAACCCGACCAAACCCAGCGGCATGTTCACCCTCGACGAGCGAGTCGAGATGATCCGCACCAGTATCGCCTACATGCCATCGGTGAAGGTCATCGCCTTCGGCGGGCTGGCGGTCGACGCGGCCCGCGAGGTCGCCGCAGCGTTCATCGTCAAAGGTCTGCGTACCGGTGGCGATTTCGAGGTCGAACAACAGATGGCTCACACCAACCACGCCGTCAGCGGGGTGAGGACCGTGTATCTGCCCTGCAAGCCGGCATTGGTCTCGATCAGCAGCCGCTTCATTCGCGAGATCGCCCACTACGGCGGCGATGTCTCGGCGCTCGTCCCACCGCCCGTTGCGGCACAGTTGTCGCGGGTGCATCCACGCGACGAGGTGTTTTGAGCCGTATCTTGGCTGCGGAAATGACGTACGACGACGACCACGACGAATTCGAAGAGGGCGAGGAATTCGACGACTCCGACGCTTTCGTGCGCAGCACGAACGGGTACGTCGGCGATGCCGAGGCACTCCTTCGGAGGGCAATCGACATCATCGCCTCTGCACCGACCATGCCGCTGTCGTCATCCCCGCGCATCGACCGCGATGAGATCATCGAGCTGCTGGAAGAGTCGTTGCATCGGCTGCCCGAAGAGATGCGCCAGGCGCGGTGGATGATCAAGGAACGCCAGGAGTTCGTGTCGAAGACTCGCCGTGAGGCCGACGAACTGCTCGAGGCCGCACGAGTGCAGGCCGAGCGGATGGTGCAACGTACCGAAGTCGTCCGTGCGGCCGAGCAGCGCGCCAGACAGATCAGTGAAGCCGCCGACGCCGACTCGCGCCGTTTGCGCCACGAGACCGAGGACTTCCTCGACCAGCGGCTGGGAAGCTTCGAGATCCTCCTCGACAGGTTGCAGAAGACGGTCCACGCCGGTCGATCGCGGTTGTCGATCGGTGTGCATCGGTTGGAGGATGCCGTCGAGGAAGAAGACCCGACGAAGGGCTTCTTCGACCAAGATCGCTGAAGCAGCTCCGACGTTATCCTGGCTCGCATGTTCAAGCCGCTGCTGATCAACGCTGCCGA
>DATAJN010000201.1:0-3974 GCA_036262105.1 Ilumatobacteraceae bacterium | reverse complement strand
CTAGACGTCGACGGTGCTCAGACGGCTGCTTTGTGGCGGGCGACGTACTGTCGGCGAAGCACTCGACGCTCTTCTTCGGAGGTGCCGCCCCAGATTCCGGAGTCCTGGTTGGTCTCCAAGGCGTAGTCGAGGCAGTCGCGCTGCACCGGGCACTGCGCACAGACCGCCTTGGCTCGAGCGATCTGTAACAGCGCGTATCCGGTGGTGCCGACGGGGAAGAACAGCTCCGGGTCGGTGTCGCGGCATATCGCTTCGGCTCGCCACGTGTAGTCGGCGTTGGCCAGTGTCAGGCTGGATGCGAGAATCGTCACGGTCGGCTCCAAGGTTCCGCATTGTGAGAATTTTCACGTGCAGTTCCGGCAGAAGGGGAAGGCATTTCGACATCGGTGTGCACAGTGATGTCAAACCTAGGAAACAAATCCACCGTTGACAAGGGGTATCGGTATCTTCTCGGGGATAGTTCCTACAGATGGGGGGTATCTATGGTTGAGGTACTGGCCCATCGGGGTGCCTCCCGGGCCGCACGGGAGAACACGATCGAGGCATTTCGCCGTGCGCAGGCGTTCGGCAGCGACGCAGTGGAGCTCGATGTGCGCCGCACCGCCGACCTTGTGCTGGTCGTTCATCACGACGCTCACCTCTCCGACGGCCGCGCCATCGTCGACCTGGAGGCGGCCGATCTGCCTGATTACATCCCCGACCTGGGTTCTGCCCTCGATGCCTGCGCCGGGATGTGGGTCAACATCGAGATCAAGAACGATCCTCACGACCCCGACTTCGATGCCACCGACGAGATCGCCGATCGAACCGTGGCTGCGCTTGCCGAGCGCCAGGAGGACGACCGATGGCTGATCTCGTCGTTTCGCCTGGCGACGATCAACCGGTGCAAGGCGCTGGCCCCCGCAATTCGCACTGCCTGGTTGGTGAGGCAGGTTCCCGACGACGTCATCTCCACGATGGTCGCTCATGGCCACGACGCGCTGCATCCGTGGTTTGCCACCTTGCTCCGGTCGCACATCGACGCCTGCCACGGTGCCGGCATCGACGTCAACACCTGGACATGCGACGATGCCGACCGCATGGCCGAGCTCATCGAATGGGGAATCGACGGGATCTGCACCAACGTTCCCGATGTTGCTCTCGCTGTGATCGCCAGACGCGTGAACACTCAAGACGGCGACGGATAGACGAGCTTCACCGCGTTGGGCCGGTGCTGGAAGCGCAGCTCCAGGGTCTCGCCGAGGTAGTCGCCGTCGAGCTGGAACGGGAAGGGTCGCGCCGACGTCACGGTGAGCGACGACAGGTCGGTCTGCACGTCGACAGCAGCCGATGACTTCATGCCGCCGCCACGGAGGGCTCCGCCCAGCGCGCCCAGGATCGCGCCGACCTTCAACGTCTTGAAGGTGACCGCCACCAGGCCTCGGTCGAACGTTGCCGCCGGGCTGAGGTCGAGCGGGCGGTTGCCGAGGTAGGTGTACGGGTTGGTGTTGAGCACGATCGTGAAGTATCCGTCAATGGGGTCGGACGACGCCGGGGTGCAGACCTGGAAGTGTGGTTCGGAGCGGTCGTAACGGCTCATCCACGTACGCACTGACGCGTAGATGAACAGCGGATGGCCGAGCCAGCGCTTCATTCCCGCACGTCGCTCGACCTCGCGGACCACGGCTGCGTCGTAGCCGATGCCGGTGTGGAAGCAGAAGTACCGACCATTGACGTGACCGAGCCCAATCGGGCGGATGTCGCCTGTGGCGATCCCGTTGGCCAGGAGCCGAACCGCGGGAACAGGGTCGTTGGGCATTCCGAGAGTACGGGCGAACACGTTGGTGCTGCCTCCGGGGAGTGTGCCGAGCGCCGTATCGGTGCCGGCGACACCCGTGGCAACTTCGTTGAGCGTTCCATCGCCGCCGAAACCGATGACGATGTCGACGCCGCGACGGGCAGCGTCTTGGGCGAATCGGATGGCGTGCCCACGGCGGTTCGTCTCGACGATCTCGACCTCGTTGCCCTGGCTGAGCGCACGGTGGACGACAACGGTGTTGCGCGCCGTGACCGAGGAGGCAAATGCGTTGACAACCAGCAGGATGCGCAAGACAGCGACGTTATCGCTGCGATGACGCCACTCAGGTTTGGTCGATCGGTACTCCTCGGTAACAATATTGCTCCATGAACGTGATCGTCTGCGTGAAGCAGATTCCCGACCCGGCAATGCCGGGCGAGCTCAACGGTTCCACCAACACCTTGAAGCGCGAAGGTAAGTTGATCCTCGACGAGTCCGACAGCTACGGCGTGGAGATGGCCCTGCAACTGGTCGCCACCGCGGGTGGGGGCGAAGTCAGCCTGGTGTCGATGGCGCCCAACGACGAGGTCAGTGGGATGCGCACTGCGTTGGCAATGGGTGCCGCCAAGGGGATCCTGGTCAGCGACCCGAGCCTTCAAGGCAGCGACGCGCTGACCACGGCAAAGGTTCTCGCTGCGGCCATCACTCGTCTCGGCGGCGCCGATCTGATCATTGCTGCCACCGAGTCGAGCGACGGCTACACGGGCACCGTGCCCGAGCAGATGGCCGAAGTCCTCGGCCTCCCCTCGGTGACGTTCGCCAAACACGTCGTGGTCGACGGTGCCACGCTCAAGGTCAATCGTCAGACGGAGGATGGCTACGACGAGGTCACGTGCCCACTTCCCGCCGTCATCAGCGTCACGGCCGGCGTCGTCGAGCCTCGCTATCCGAGCTTCAAGGGCATCATGGCGGCGAAGTCGAAGCCGGTCGAGACCGTCACGGCAGCGGATCTCGGTGTGACACCGGTCGGTTGGGCCGGAGCCGGTCAGACGATCTCGAACGTCACCAAGGCCGAGGCCCGCGCCGCCGGCGAGATCATCGAAGACGACGGTGAGGGATACGCCAAGATCGTGGCCTTCCTCGAAAACCTGAAGGTCATCTGAGGAGCACCATGAACATCTGGGTATTCGCACAAGAATCGAACGCGACGCCGACCACGGCGACGCTCGAGCTGCTCACCAAGGCCGGCAGCATCTCCGGTGGCGGGTCGATCACGGCCTTCGTCGGCGGAGACGCATCGGGAATCGCCGCTGCTCTCGGCGAGTACGGAGCAACCAAGATCTACGCCACGGGCGACCTCACCGGCAAGCTTCCAGGTGTCGCTGTCTCGGCGGCGATGAAGGCTGTGATCGACGGTGGTGATTCGCCCGACCTGATCATGTTCCCGCAGACGTACGAGGGGCGCGACATCATGGCGCGGCTGTCGGTCAAGCTCGACCGCACGCTGCTGACCAACAACGTCGACATCGCCGCCGATGGTGACGCAGTCTCAGTGACCACGCCGGCGTTCGGCGGCAACGTCCTGGTGACCACGACATTCACCGGGGCGAGCCCGCACCTTGCCAACTTTCGGCCGAAGAGCTTTGCCGTGGAGGCCTCGGGCGGTGGCGCGCCGGATGTTGTCGCCGCGCCTGTGCCCGAGCTCGGCGCGGCCGGGGCGGCGACGATCATTGCGGAGCACGTCGAGGAGTCGCATGGGCCGAAGCTCGACGAAGCCAACATCGTCGTAGCCGGCGGCCGCGGCCTTGGCGAGGCGGCCAAGTACGACATGATCGAGCAGCTGGCCAAGCTGTTGAAGGGTGCGCCCGGGGCGTCGCGTGCAATCGTCGATGCGGGCTGGGTGCCGTACAGCTACCAGGTGGGCCAGACCGGCAAGGTCGTCAAGCCTGGGGTGTACCTCGCTTGCGGCATCTCCGGGGCGACACAGCACATGGTGGGGATGAAGGGCGCCAAGAGCATCATCGCCGTCAACAAGGACAAGGAAGCGCCGATCTTCGGCATCGCCGATCTCGGCATCGTCGGCGACGTGCACAAGGTGCTCCCGAAGCTGATCGAGGTGCTGCAGTCCCGCGGCTGATCTGCGACCCGGACGCCTGCGTCAGCCGGCGTCATGGGCGCTGATCGCCCACGCGTAGCC
>DATAJN010000200.1:0-4800 GCA_036262105.1 Ilumatobacteraceae bacterium | reverse complement strand
CGGTCAGCCGACCTCGGCCAGTCGCACGACCTTGTCCACCCGCAGCGTGCCACGGCTCCCGTGGCCAGTGTAGATGCCGCTCGTCGGAGCAACATCGTGGTAGTCGCGACCGATGGCGGTGGTGATGTACCGGAGATCGGTGCGCCGTCGATGGGTCGGATCGATCGCGACAACTACCTGACGGGCCGGATCCAGCACCTCGGTCCAAGCGTGGCTCGCACCGTCGCCCACCAGGTGGCCCGAGACGTAGCGCGAGCAGATTCCGAGGCTCGTACAAATCGCGATCATCACGTGA
The DNA here is from genome assembly GCA_036262105.1 of Ilumatobacteraceae bacterium. GTDB lineage: Bacteria > Actinomycetota > Acidimicrobiia > Acidimicrobiales > Ilumatobacteraceae > JAENVT01. The sequence goes on along the minus strand of DATAJN010000200.1, from coordinate 4,505 downwards.
GCCATGTCCTGGCACACGCCGCGGCGCAGCTGCCATGCATCGGCTGCGGTGGTATGCACGGAGGTCGCGTCATGGGCGTAGTCGAACGAGGAGTTGATGAGGTCGGAGATCGCGTCGGCTGTCTCGAGCACGTCGCGGACCGATCCGAGCGAGCGGGCCGCGTCACGGATCGCAGCGTCGGGGGCGGTGAGCCGCGTCTGGGTCGGGACAGCGGCGTCCCACGGTGCAGGATGAGCGGACGTCGGGTTGCGGACCAGGACGGCCCTGGCGCGGAACTCGATTGTCTGCTCGACGCTCGGCACGCTCACGTGCACGACGGTGTTGCCGAAACGGTCCGCTCGCGTCCGGACCCGCTTGTTCCCGTGAGTCCGCACGTCGAAGCGGTGGACGACCCGCTGCTGATCGCCGTGGCGTTCGCGGGGCATGACCATCAGTCGTTGGCGGAGGTCGCGCACGGGAACTGCGTACTCGTAGGCGACTGTCTGGTGGATGACGTAGGTGGCTCGGTCCGCCCCGATCAGGGCGTCGCTGTCGTAGTTGTTCGGCAGCGACTCGAGGAACTCGTCGTGCTCGAACTGCTCGACGTCATGCCGCCCCCGCAACGGACCACCTCCTTGTTGGGTTGTTCCCCATGTCTGACCACCCCTTGGTCGTTCAGCGAAGCTCCGCCATGTTCCCCAAGAGCGTGACACAACTATGTCCGGGGAGTGTGACATACGAGTGAACAACTCGTGTCCGGGCTCAGCGGATCAGGCCGGGTCCGTTGCGTCCGGGTCGCGTCGGATCGTTCCAACTCGCCCCCGAGCCGATCTCGGCCCAAACCGTCATGCCGACCATTTCGATCTGGCCGAAGGAGGTGACCATCGCCACGTCGGCGGCGTCGCGGCCCCGGCCGATCACGACGCGCCCGATCCGGGGCTGGTTGTTCCGCGGATCGAAGGTGAACCATCGGCCACCCAGGAACACCTCCATCCAGGCGCAGAAATCCATCTCTGCGCCCAGATCCGGCACACCGATGTCGGGCAGGTAACCGAACACGTAGCGGGCCGGAATGTTCACCGCCCTGCACAGCGCGATCGCCAGATGTGTGAAGTCACGACAGACACCGACACGACGGTCGAGGACGCTGAGGGCCGAGTACCCCGGAGACGAGCTGCCGTACTGGAACTCGGTCCGACCGTGGACCCAGTCACAGACGCTCTGGACCCGCGCCCAGCCGGACCGGATGGAGCCAAACGTTGACCACGCGAGATCGGCGAGCCGGTCAGACTCGCAGTAGCGACTCGGCATGAGGAAGTACAGGACCTCGTCAGGAAGGTGCTCCGGTGGGGCCAGTTCGGCGTCCTCGAGGGTTTCGTCATTCTCCTCGCTGACGTTCACCCGAGCCATGAACTCCACGTTGGCGTCTCCAGCGTTGAAGGTGATCCTGCGGCAGCGGTTCCCATACGAGTCGACGTAGGTCGATGACGGCGGGAGCGCCGCGTGCCCCAGGATCTCCAGCCTCGAATCGACCACCTTCTGGAGGTCGGTCGAGTGAGGTTCGAACAGCATCACGGCATGAGTGGCGACCGGCACACCGAACGCGAACGAGCACCCGATGTCGAGGTCCATGCGGACTCGATCCTACCGACGAGCCGCCCTACGTTCTGGGTGCCGGTCACACCACTCCCAGTGCTTCATCCCGGAACCGAGCTCGTCGAGTTCAGCCGTACCGACGAGCTCAACTCCGCTTCACCTCGGGCAGTCGACGCGCTCCTAACGAAGCTTCGGGGCCCTGTCGGCGGACCGCATCGGATCGGCGAATTGGGTGGTCGGTGTCGCAGCTCTCGTCGCCGTCAGCAGCCCGGTGGACCAACGCGAGTGTGCTCGAGAATCGCCGCGACGATCGTCTCCCAATCTGCCTCATCGACGCCGTGCCCAGCTCTCTCGAGGGGCAGCAGCGTGGCGCCGGGAATCTCCTCTGCCAGCACCTGGCCGTGTCGGAGCGGGAACATCGGATCTGCCGTGCCGTGGATCACCAATGTCGGGACCTTGATCGAGGACAGGGGCTCGAGTAATCGGCCGTCGTCAACGACGGCGTCGTGGTTCTGCAGGGCCGCAACGTTGCGAGCACGTTCGATGTCGCGCCGAACGAACTCACGGGAAGCCGCCTCATCGAAGCCGCGCCGGCCCCCGTTGAGGACACGGGAGTAGCCCACCAGGTACTCGACCACGGACTCGGGGTCCGACCAATCAACCTCGGCGGTCGCCACGAAGCGCCCAAACTCCTCAGTCGGCGGTGGCAGCCCACGGTCGCCGGGCGTCGCAGGAGAGGTACTGATCAGGACCAGCGAGAGCACGCGATCGGCGAAGTCAACCGCGAGCAACTGTGCGAAGGCCCCGCCAGCCGAGACACCAACGATGTGAGCCGCCTCCAGGCCATACGCGTCGAGCACGCCGGCGGCATCGGCGACCAGGTCAGCGCCGTTGTACGGGGGGTGGCCAGGCTCATAGGTCACCGATCGGCCGGTGTCGCGGTGGTCGTAGCGGATCACGAACCGCCCTCCGCCCGCGAGCATCCGGCAAAACCCCTCGTCCCACCAGAGCATCGACCCGCCAATACCCATGACGAGAAGGATCGGAGGGTCGGCCGGGTCGCCGAACGGCTCGGTGCACAGCGCCACACCGTTGGCTTCGATCATCCGCTCGGCCACGTAGCCACCTCCCTTGCAACCCAGGACCCTCTGACGGCCGACGTTCCTACGTTGTAGCCGATGCAGATACCCAGAACTCACCGCTGGACACGCAAGCTCCGAACTTCCGGTCGGCGTCGCGACTGAAATGCGCGAGGCATACAGAACGGACAGCCAGAAAAACGCGGCTGCCGCTTGCCGCAACCAGCGCCAACGGCGCATCTGGCAAGTTTTCGAGCCGGTGTTCCTGGGGTGTTCGGGTATAGGTGCGTTCGGTCATTCAATTCGCCGCAGGACATTTGGCGGGCTTATCGCCGTTTGAATTCACGCGACTGAGACGGCGGCTACTGTAAGCGGCGGCAACCGCCCGGGAAGGGGCACCATGGACCTGGTTGACCTCGTAGTCGTTGGCGGCGGCATTGCTGGTGCTGCGATCGCCAGTCGCATGACCGCTGCGGGCGCCACAGTCGTGGTGCTCGAGCAGACAGATCGGTTCGTTGATCGGGTACGCGGCGAGTTCATTGCGCCGTGGGGTGTGCGCGAAGCGATCGATCTCGGGCTGTGGGACATGATCCTTTCGGTGGAGCACAACAACCTGATCTCGCGTATCGCGCCGTTCGAGGACACGCTTCCGGAGGATGTCGCGATGGCGTCGATGCGGGACGTGACCACGCTGCTGCCCGGTGTGCCTGGAGCGGTCGGGATCAGTCATCCCGGCCTGTGCGAAGCGCTGCTGTCTCACGCTGCATCGTGCGGAGCCACAGTCCACCGGGGTACTGCATCGACGCATGTGACCGGGGGAGCAAAACCAACGGTTCGCTGGGAGCTGGGCGGTCACACGTTTGAATTGTCGGCGCGCGTCGTTGTCGCGTCCGATGGTCGCGGCTCGGCGATTCGTCGCCAGTTCGGCCTAGCGCTGCACGAGACCGAGGCCACGCGGTTCCTTGCCGGAATGCTGGTCGCGGACACCGACGGCTGGCCGCGAGACGTGGGCTGGATCGGCATCGAAGGCGATCGCGAGTTCATCGTGTTTCCGCAGGCCGACGGTCTGACACGCGTGTATGTGGGCTGGAGCATCGACCAACCGAGCCGGTTCGGCGGGGCAAACCGCCAGCAGCGCTTCCTCGCCGCCACTCGAGCGAATTGCGCGAGCTGGGCTGCCGCGCTCGCCGACGGCACGCCGGCGGGGCCTTGTTCCTGGTTCCCAATGACCGACAGTTGGCTCGACGATCCCGTGCAGGACGGCGTCGTGTTCGCCGGTGATGCAGCCGGCTGGAGCAATCCACTGATCGGACAGGGACTGTCGGTGGCGATGCGAGACGCCCATGTGCTGACGGACACGTTGCTGGCGAACGAGCATTGGACCCACGACACACTGCAGCCTTACGGCGACGAACGCCGTGAGCGGATGCGGCGCCTGCGTCTTTCGCTCGCCGTAAACCAGCTCAGCTACGGTTTCGGACCAGAAGCCGCCGAACGTCGAGTGCGCATTCGTTCGATCACGCGGGCACACCCCAGACTCGGGTTAGTGCGCAGGACCAACATGATCGGCCCGTGGGAGCTGCCCGCCGATGTCTTTTCCGACGAGACCTACGAAACCCTCGCGACCTGCTAAGGGTCTCCCAAGGTTTGATCACCCGCCGGCATCCAACGCGACTTCGCGCACCTGGCATTTGGTTCCGCACGACCGTCGAACATCGAGCCACAACATCGCCACATGAGGCGCCCCGAAACTCGACAGACACGGCGCATACCGGACGACGCAGAACGACGCCGGTTCACCGAACTCGAGCGGGCACAGAACGATCAGGCGCATCTGGCGCGCGTTCAAAC
>DATAJN010000199.1:0-10662 GCA_036262105.1 Ilumatobacteraceae bacterium | reverse complement strand
GGTGAGACCCTTCGCGGTCTGTTGCTGACCAGCTATGGCTTCAGCATCTTCGGTGATCGTGCAGGCCTGGCCGCCAACGTCTGCTTCGCAGCGTTTGCGCTGATGGTGCTGTTGTCGATCGCAGGTTTCGTCCACGCTGCGACTGCCAAGCGGCAAGCAGCTCGTGCGGCTGCCCCGCCCGAGACGCAGGCGCCCGAGTTGGTCGGAGTCTGACCTCCCCCGGACTGACTGTTGCTCAGCGAGCGCCGATGCGGCGCTTGCTGAGCAACAGCACTCCGCCGAGCAGGACTGCGCCGAAGCCGAAGGTGAGCATCTCACCCAGGTTCGAAGCACCGGTTCGAGGCAGCTGAACCACCACTTGGCTGGAAGATGCCGGGGTTGGGGGAGATGACTGGCTGAGGGTGACTGGCACACCAACCGCCGCCGAGAGGTTGCACACACTGTCGGGGATCAAGGGAGTGCAGCTGAGAGCAGCGCCGGCCGAGCCGGTGCTGTTGACGTTTTGGGCGAGGTCCGATGTTCCCTCGTATGCACCATGAACCCTGGCCTGGTTGACGATGGTCAAGCCTGGCGAGATGTCGGCATCGACCTTGACGACGACGGAGATGGGGTTGGTCGACACTCCAGGAGCGAGCGAGCCGTTCATGGTGCAGCTGATCAGTTGCGGACGAGTGGCCTGCACCAAGGAGCACACGCCGCCGTTGTTGGCAACGACGGCCGAGACGAACTCCACGGTGGCCGGCAGCCGGTCGGTGACCACGACAGGGTTGAGGACGAGCCCGCCTGTGTTCAGAGCCTGCAACGTGTAGGTGATCTGCTCTCCGGGAAGAACCGACGTGCTCGCAGTTGTCTTGTCGATCCGCACCGATGCGTAGCCGTTGGTGACGGTGACCGCAACGGCCTCGCCAACAACATTCCCCGACAAGTGGAGTTGGTCAGGACTGACGGCGCTGACAGTCGCCGTGCCTTTGTTGGTCTCTTCGACCTTGTAGTCGATGCCGGCCGGATTGAGGGTCGATGGGAGGTGGAGGGTCACCGAACCACCCGCAGCAAGATCGAACGTGGTCACCGGGACGTAGGTGCTGCCGACGAGCCGCGACACGGTGATCGTGTAGGTCTCACCGGTTGCCGGCTTACCCTGGAGAACCTTCGTCACAGTGACGTCGCGCAGGCAGGTTGCCGTAGACGCGGTGGCCTGACCGATGACGGCCTCACCTTGTTGCACCGTCAGTATCGCGCTGGTCGAGCCGACGACGATCGACTGCCCGGCCGCAATGGTGGCGCTACCGCCGTTGTTCCAGGTGATGGAAATGCTGGTGGTCGCGGAGTTGGTGATCGTGTACCAGTAGGTCGTGACTGTGCCACTGGTGTCGACGGTGTTGCACACGGGCGCAACCACGGATGTGGCGTCGCAGAGCGACGTGACGACGATGTTGGGTTGCGAGACACCGTTGATGGCGAGCGTGATGGAGTTCTGCCCGTCAGCGAGGTGGTCGAAGACCACCGTTTGGGATGTGCCAGGCGCCACCGAGTGGTCGAGGCCATTGAGGGTGAACGTGACTGCAACATCGTCGCCCGGGTTGTTGATGGTGACTGTCACCGTGTCGTCGAAGTTGGAGCACGAATGGGCGAAGCTGTAGGTGGGTGGCACGTCGCACGACGACGAAGCGACGAACGACAGGTCCTTCCCGTTCGCTGTGACGCTGATGGGCGTGGAGCCGTCGTTGAGACCCGAGATGACGACGTCGTGCTGTGTGCCGGGCGCCACCGAGTACGACTGTCCGTTCACCACGAAGATGACCGGCTGATTTCCGCCGGTAGCGATGAGGGTGATGGTGACCTGACCGTCGTGGTCGACGCAGGCCGAGGTGACCGAGATCGTGCCCGCGCCGGCCTGATCGCAGGCGACCGTGAACGGCTTCGACAGGTCAGTTCTGCCCACCATGATCTTCACGGTGTAGTCGCCATCGGCGAAACCGGTGAACTTCCTGGTGGTGGAGCTGTCGGGGCCGACAGTGACGTGCTCGATCGAGTTGTCCTTGGGGTTGGTGACGTCGAACACGACGGCCTCGCCGCCGGTGTTGCTCAACGTGACGGTGACATCGCCGTCACCATTGGCGCACATGACATCGACCTTCGTCGCCGGAATCGGCGAGTCGCAGTCGACGGTGAAGGTCTGGCTCTTGTCGACGCCGCCGACGATGATCTTCACGGTGTGGGAGCCGTCAGCGATCCCGCTGAACGTCACCTGCGTGGTCTGGCCGGTCGCGACCGGATAGGCGGTGGGAGTGCCCGCGGGCTGGTCCAGCGGATACACGTTGAACGTGACGCTGCCTCCGAGCGCTCCGGCAGGGTTGGACAGTGTCAGAACGACGGTTCCGTCACCGTGACCCGCAGACGGGGTGGAGCACGACACGGCTTGAGTCACGCTCGGCTCGTTGGGGCAGTTCGCCGGCTTGCTGACGTCGACAGAACCACCCTGGTTCGACACCGCGCCGTTGCCCCAAACGCCCACCGGGATCGACGACACGGTGATGATGTCGGCGCCCGCGGGCCACTGGAAGGTGCCCGAGAACTGGTAGTTGTTGGCGCTGTCGAAGTGACCTTGGGCGATCTCGCTGGTAGTCCCGTTGACCGTGAGCTTCACCCGGATGTCGGGGTTGGTGCCTTCGGCACCGGTCGACCACGACGTCGCAGTCCACGAAACGGTGCCGCTGCACTCGACCGAGGCCGCGATGTTGGAGTGGTGCGCGCTGACGATGCCGGCGAAGGCCGGCACTATCGTCGTCACTCCGAGAAGTATCAAGATTGCAGAAAGAATCCGCCTGAACTGTCGCATGTTGGTCCGTCTTTCTTTCCAGACGAGGGCGGTGCGTCCGGAATCGCTGCACGTCTCGAGCGCTTTCGCCTCGTGTTCGGTGTGTCACTCAACGTAGCCCTGAAGGGCGCAGAGTGGAATGAGTCGTTCGGATCAATCTAACACCAATGACTTGGCGCTCCTGTCGATGGTCATCGACCTGGATCAGAGGTCGAAGAGCCCTTCGGGAGGATCGATCGTCGTCAACCCCTCGTGGCAACTGACCACGAACGTCACAGGGATCAGCGCTCCTGTGTCGAGCTCGAGAATGTCGTGGGCCGGGTTGTCGATCACAGCGACGCACGTGCCTCTGTCGACACCTTGTCGGTCGACGATTCGCGAGCCGATCAGCTCGTGGACCCACAGCCCTTCGTCAGTGTCGGCGGTCATAGGTTCGGCAAATAGAATCGAATTGGTCAACTTTTCGGCCATCGTGCGGTCGTCAATTCCCTCGAATCGGACGAGCCAACGTCGTTGTTGCTGTCGCGACTCGACAACGGTCAACCACTGCGAGCCGGCCAGCAGCCGAGCGCGGGGAGCAAGCCGCTCGACCCGATCGGTGATGAGCAGTACGTACACCTCACCGTGAACACCGTGGGCGCGCCCGATTCGCCCTACTTCGCGCAAAGCCTCAGTCGACAAAGTCGACGTCGACCTCGACGCCGTCACGCGTGGCCGCGGCGCGCACGACCGTGCGGATGCTCTGCGCGGTACGACCTCGTCGACCGATCACGCGGCCTAGATCGCCGGGGCCGACCTTGACTTCGAGCTTCAGGCGGTTCTTGCCCTCGACGGCGTCGACCTTCACCGCGTCGGCGTCGTCGACGATGGAACGGACGACATGGGTGAGCACGGCAGTGGCCGTGGGCGCGGGGATCTGGTTGGCGCTCGCGACTGGTGCGGTGGGCTCGCCGGTCGCCGGCTGGTCGGTCATTTGGCCGCCCGGGCGGCGCTGAACTCAGCCATCGCGCCCGACACTTCCAGGAGCTTCTTCACCCGTTCGGTCGGCTGAGCGCCGTCCATCAACCACTTCACAGCCTTGGCATTGTCGATGTTGAGCGTCGAAGGATCGGTCCGCGGGTTGTACGTGCCGACGATCTGGATGAACCGGCCGTCACGGGGCGAGCGACTGTCGGTGGCAACGACGCGGTACTGCGGCTGCTTGGTCTTGCCAACTCGGGTGAGGCGCAGTTTTACTGCCATACGACTTCAGGGCTCCTTGCACGATAAGAACTACGAGAGGCTATCAATTGAAGTTGGGGAAGCCACTAGGCATGCCGCCGAGGCCGGGCATCACGCGGCTCTTCTTGCCCTTCTTGCCGCCCCGGCCCAGACCCATGCCACCCATCTTCTTCATCATCTTCTGCATCTCGCTGAACTGCTTGACCAGCCGGTTGACATCGCCGACCGTGGTGCCGCTGCCGTTGGCGATGCGGGTGCGGCGACTGCCGTTGATCAACTCCGGCTTGCGACGCTCCAAAGGCGTCATCGAGCGGATGATCGCTTCGACCGGCTTGAGCTGGTCGTCGCCGATCTCTGCACCTTTCAGCTCCTTGGGCATGCCCGGCATCATCCCGAGGAGGTTGCCGAGCGGACCCATCTTCTTCAACGCCTGCATCTGCTCGAGGAAATCGTCGAGGGTGAACTCGCCCTCCATCATCTTCTCGGCAGCGGCCTCCGCGGCATCTTTCTCGAACGCTTGCTCTGCCTGTTCGATCAGGCTGAGCATGTCGCCCATGCCGAGAATGCGGCCGGCCATTCGATCGGGATGGAACTGCTCGAACTCGTTGAGCTTCTCACCAGTGGACGCGAACGCGATCGGTCGACCGATGACTTCTTTGACGCTCAACGCTGCGCCGCCGCGGGCATCACCGTCGAGCTTCGACATGATCACGCCGTCGATCGCCAGCGTGGCGTGGAACGCCTCGGCCACACCAACGGCATCTTGACCGGTCATCGCATCGATAACGAGGAACGTGTAGTTCGGTTGCACCGCCTGGCTGATCTGACGAACCTGCTCCATCATGTCGGCATCGATCGACAACCGGCCGGCGGTGTCGACGATCAACACGTCGCGACCCAATCGGCGTGCCTCCTCGAGGCCGCGACGAGCGGTGGCCACCGGGTCGCCGGGCTCGCTGAACACCGGCACGTCGATCTGGCGGCCAAGAGTGCGCAGCTGTTCGACCGCCGCGGGACGCTGCAAGTCGGCGCCGACCATCAACGGTTGGCGGCCCTGGCTCTTGAACCAGCGCGCCAACTTGGCCGCGTTGGTGGTCTTGCCGGAACCCTGCAGGCCTGCCATCAGCACCACCGTGGGCGGGCGACTGGCATACGTGATCTTCAGGGTCTCGCCGCCGAGCAGCGCGGTGAGCTCGCTGTTGACGATCTTGACGATCTGCTGACCCGGATCGAGTGCCTCACTGAGCTTGGCGCCCACCGCCTGCTCGCGAATGCGGGCCGTCACGTTGCGGACGACTCCGACGTTGACATCAGCCTCGAGCAGGGCGGTGCGGATCTCTTTGAGGACGTCGTCGACGTCGTCGTCGGTGAGCCGGCCCTTACCGCGGATCTTCTTGATGACGCCTTCGAGGCGGGAAGACAATGAGTCGAACATCGCCTCGCAGGCTACCGCCGGGTCTCAGCGCGTCCGTTCTAGGGCCAAGTGTTGCCCGAGCGCACCAATGTCGTGCCCTACGGCAACACTTCGGGCGAGTTGACGCGCCGGCCTCGCCGTCAGCCGATCGAAAGGACCTCGGTGACCGTTCCCTTCTCGACGGCCACGTTGATCCGGCTCTCGGAGAAATCGGCCGTCACGGGCAGGTCAACGCCGTCTTCGCGAGCGACTCGAACTGTGAAGCCGAACGTCTCAGCGAGCTTCTGCGCATCGGTCACGCAATAGCCGACGACCGCTTTCGCGATCTCGTCCACTGGCGCGGACGGGACGGTGATGCCGGTGAGGACCAGGCAGTCGGCGTTGGTTGGGGGAGCTGCAACTTCAGTGGAGGGCACCTGTACCGCAGTGCCGACAGGCGTGGTCGTGCCGGGCTCGGCAACGGGTTGCTGGATGAAGTCGTCGGAAACGGCGATCACCGTGTACATGCCGCCGTCGGCCGAGCCGAACGTGTAGGCAGGAAGTAGCCAGACGGTCTGGTCGGTTGCCCACACCATGGTGAGATCGGGCTTGACGCTGTTCAAGGTGACGGTGACGGGTTCGGTGCTCACCGGACCGCCACAGGCGACATCCATGTTGGTTGCGCATGGAGCGATGTCGGGTGCGATGACCGGATAGTCAGTGCTGGCCGGGATCGTGACGGCAGGCTCCGGTTGCGGCGTGGCCACGACATCTGTGCTGGCCCTCATGATGCCAGTGTCGAGCGCGCCGAAGTACAGGTTCTGTTGGGTCTTCAGCCGCTCGAGACCTGCCTGGGCACCGATGGTGGGATAGTCGGCGCCGCGCTGCGGGGTGGCAAGCGAGCCGGATGCGTACGTGACGGAACCGTTCTCACCGAATCCGACCGACAAGGTGATCGGAGACTTCATGCCGTCGAGCATCAGCGAGGCATTGACACTGGCGTTCCATTCGTCGGCGTACGGCTCATCGAACTGGTACGAGCTGGCGTCGTATCCCCAGGATGAGACGAGATCTTTGGCCTTGGCGAGAGCCTCCTCCTTGGTCGGCACACCAGCGGGCGGCTTCGGAGCGGGGCACTCCGGCACCGGAACGTCTGCCACGGGAACTGTGCCGGGAGGCATGGCGTCGGGGCCTGGGCCGGCGGGCACCGCGACATCGGTGGCGACACCCGAAGTCGCAGCATCGTCGGACCCGATTGCCGGTGTCGTTGCGGAGACCGCGCAGCCGACGCTCACAGCGGACGGCGTGCCGCTCAGCCACCAGCTGAGCATGCCGTCGGAGCCAACGGTGAGCACCGAGCTGCTGTAGTCCTCCGGCCCGACCGCCCAGCCGCCACCTTGATCGGTCGGAAGGGTGCGGACGTCGCCTTTGATACCGAACGCGGCAGCGAGCTTGGCAATTCTGTCGAGGTCCGGCTGCTGCCCTGGAGCGAAGTACCACGAGGCTGCCGAGTCGGCGAGGGCCGGCAGTTCGCCGTCGTACACGAATTCGGTCGGAGCCATCGCCGCGATCTTCGAATCGGCCACGCCGCCAGTGGCAGCGGCCGGGGCCATCTCGGTGGCGTCACGAGCCGCACCGGCAGCGAGTTGGATCACCTTCGGTTTGCCGGCGAGCGGCGCTGTGGTGCTGGGATCGCCACATGCGGAGATCCCGAAGGCGAACACGATGGCGACGAGGGCAAGACGGCGTGAACGGATCATCATGCCCATTCGACGTTTGGACGTGTCATCGTGGTTCCCGACGATCAATCTTCTTTGACGAGAGCATCGATGAACTCGTCGGGGTCGAACGGAACCATGTCGCCGATGGTCTCGCCGAGACCGACGAGCTTCACCGGCAGGCCGAGCTCGGTCTCGATCGCGAAGACGATGCCACCCTTGGCCGAACCGTCGAGCTTGGTGAGCACCACACCGGTGACGCCGACCCCGTCGGTCATCGTCGCGTCGCCGAATTCGCGAGCTTGAGCCAAGCCGTTCTGGCCCGTCGTCGCATCGATGACGAGCAACACTTCCGTCACCCTGCCAGCGCCCTTGGCAGCAACTCGGCGAACCTTGCGGAGCTCTTCCATCAGGTTGGTCTTGGTGTGCAAACGGCCAGCGGTGTCGCCGAGGACCAGGTCGACATGGCGAGCGGTGGCGCGCTCGATGGCGTCGAAGATGACAGCGCTCGGATCGCCGCCCTCGTTGCCCCGCACGATCTCGGCTCCGCTGCGTTCCGCCCAGGTACCCAGCTGCTCGACCGCCGCGGCACGGAACGTGTCGCCGGCGGCCATGAGCACCGATCGGCCGAGTGACGCCTGCTGCGCCCCGACCTTTCCGATCGTGGTGGTCTTGCCCACGCCATTGACACCGACGAACAACCACACGTTCGGCCCACCGGGTGTGTCGTCGAAGTGCAGCGACCTGTCGGCGCCCGACAAGCGAGCCACCATCTCGGCCTGCAGGGCCTCGAGCAGTTGGTCGGGCTCGGTGATCTCCTTCTCCTTCACCTTGGTGCGCAGACCGGTGAGCAGATCGTCGGTGACGCGGACCCCGACGTCGGCGCGGAGCAACGCCTCTTCCAGATCGTCCCACGTCTGCTGGGTGATGCCACTTCGGGCACGGATGCCGAGCAGGGTGCCTGCGAGCGCGCTGCGTGCTTTCGACATCCGACTTCGAAACGACGGACGCTCCGGTTCCACCGCGACCGTTGCTGCAGTTTCATCGACGACCACCTCTGGCTCGGCGGCCGACGGTGGCAACGGGGGCGGTGACTCGGGTGCAATCGACGGCGGGGTGTGCTGTACGGCCGACGTGCGTCGACGGTTGACGAGCACCACGCCCAAGCCGACGACGAGCACGACAACGATGAGAACGAGATAGATCCACGGCATGACGCGACCACGCTATCGGGGTGGGTTCAGCGGGTACCGCCTGTGAGAGGTCCGTCGTCGGTGGTCAGTCGCTGCGCCACCCACACCGGGATGATCGAGCTCAGCATCACGACTGTGGCCACGACGGTGACGATCGGTTGCTGCTCCCCACGACTGAGGTTCCGGAAGATCCAGATCGGCAACGTCTCCAATCCGGCGCCCGCTGTGAAGGTGGTGACGACGATCTCGTCGAAGCTGAGCCCGAACGCCAACAGACCGCCGGCCAGCAGCGCGGTGCGCAGCAACGGAAAAGTCACGTAGCGAAACGTCTGGAAGGTGTGCGCGCCGAGATCCGCGGAGGCTTCCTCCAGATTCGGTGACAGACGGCGGAAGCGGGCCAGCAGGTTGTTGTAGAGCACGACGATGCAAAAGGTCGCGTGGGCGATGATGAGCGTCAGAAAGCCGAACTCGAGACCTGCTTGACGAAACGCGGCATTGAGAGCGATGCCCGTGACGATGCCCGGCAATGCGATCGGCAACACGATCATGAGGTTCAGCGACTCCCGCCCGAAGAACTTGAATCGGTGGACGGCGAGCGCTGCCAGGAGGCCGAGGACGAGCGCTATTGCGGTGGCGCCGCAAGCCGTCTTCAAACTGACGATCAAGGCATCGCGTGCGCCCGAGCTGTGCAACGCCGAATGCCACCAGTGCAACGTGAAGCCCTTCGGGGGCCACGACAGAGAGCTCACCGTGTTGAACGACAACACGGCGATGACAGCGAGCGGCAGGTAGAGGAATGCCAACACCAGCGCGGTCATTCCTCCGAACGCCATCCGCACGCGCCGGGTGAACTGCATCAGAGGTTCTCCAAGGCACCGGTGCGACGGATGCCCAGGATGTAGGCGACCATCACGATCACGGGCACGACGGCGAACGCCGAAGCGAACGGAAGGTCAGCGGAGAAGTTGTCGTATACGACCGAACCAATCACCTGAGTCTTACCACCGACCAGATCGACGGCGATGTAGTCACCCAACGACAGCGAGAACGTGAAGACCGAACCGGCGACGATCGAAGGAACCAGCAACGGCATCACCACTCTGCGGAACGTGAAGCTGAAGTGAGCGCCGAGATCGCTCGACGCGTCGAGCAGCGAATCCGGCAGACGTTCGAGACCGGAGTAGATCGGAATGATCATGTACGGCAGCCAGAGGTAGGCCAGCACGATGATCAGCCCGATCTCGCCGTAGTTGGGACTGGCGCCGAACGTCTTGTCGAGCACACCGCCGGGCGCGCCGATGATGGCCCGCCAGGCGAACGCCTTGACCAAGTACGAGGCCCACAGTGGAACCAGAACCGCGGCGACGAGCAGCCGCCGCCAACGCGGCGCGATCATCTTGGCGATGAAGAATGCGATCGGCAGCGCCAGCACGACATCGACAACCGTCACCACAACGGCGATCTTGATGGTGCGCACGGCGATGTCGAGGTAGACGGACTTGTCGATCAAGGTGCGGTAGTTCTGCACCCCGATGACCTTGTCGATGTGGCTGCCGTCTTCGTTGAGGCGATACAGCGACGTGAGGAACAACGACGCCAGCGAGCCGATGTACAGCACCAGCATCCAGGCCGCGGGCGCGCCGATCAAGGAGACCAAACGCGCCCGCGGATGACGGTGCAGCCAGCGCGAGGCCGACTTCAGCCGAATCGGGCTCAGCCCTTGATCTCGGTCCAGGCCTTGATCCAGTCGGAGAACGGCACGCAGTCGCTGCCCTTACCGTTGAGGCACTCCTTGCGCGGAGTTGCCCAGAACGAGATCGACTTGGCGAATGCTTCGTCCTTGGCCTTGAAGACGTCGCAATGCGTGGCGTCTCCGTACAGGGTGGCGATCTGGTCGCACGCCTTCGTGTTCGCCGGCGCCTCGCCGAAGTAATAGGCCACCTGCGCCTGCACCTCGGGACTGGTGATGTAGTTCATCCACATGTACATGCAGTTGGGATGAGCGGCCTTCGACGACACCATCCAGGTATCGCTCCATCCGGTCGAGCCTTCCTTCGGGATGGTCGTCTTCAACTTGTCGGTGTTGCTGGCCAGGTTCTTGATGACCTGCCACGTGGTGCCGATCACCGTGGTGCCCTGCTCGAACGCGCTCTGGGTCTTGGTGTAGTCGTTCCAGTACTCGCCGATGATCGAATGCTGATCCTTCAACAGGGCGACTGCGGCGTCGAACTGCTTCTGGGTGAGCGAGTACGGATCGTCGATGGCGAGATCAGGCTGCGCGGTCTTGAGGTACAGCGCCGCGTCGGCGATGTAGATCGG
>DATAJN010000198.1:0-2556 GCA_036262105.1 Ilumatobacteraceae bacterium | reverse complement strand
ACGCCGATCGAGGGCTACTACCAATGCGGTTCCGGCACCCACCCCGGGGGGTGCGTATCCGGTGGCCCGGGCAAGCTGGCCTCGAAGCAGATCATCGGTGACCTCGCCCGCAAGGGGTAGGCGTTCGCCAGGCACGAACCTCCGTGGTGGCAGGCGCACCGACCCAGGGTACGGTTCGGCCAGTCCTACGGGGGTTGAGAATGACCGAGATCGAAGCGGTTGATACGAAGTCGACCGGCGCGACACACGCAGAGCCATTTCGGTTCTTCGACAACCGCGAGAAGTACCTGCTGTTCGTCATGACGACCAGCGAGAAGGCCGAAGTGGCAGCGCGGATCGGCCGCGAGTTGGGTCACATCAATCCGACGCCGCCGGCACTTCGTCTGTTCGATGCCGGCACCGGCAACGGGATGGTGCTCAGCCAAGTGCTGCGCGATCTGCATCGCCGGCTACCGACGGTGCCGTTCTTCGTCGTCGGCAAGGAAGTCAGCATGGAAGACACCCGCCTGACGCTGGCGACGCTCCCTGATCGCCTGGCGGAGCATCCGCAGTCGGTGATCGTGCTGACCAACATGTTCTATGCAGAGGCGCCGACGTTGTTCCCCAAGGCAGCCGCGTTCCACGACAAGGTGCGCTGGATCGACGTGCCGCTGAAGGGAAGCACGGCCCACGAGTTCTTCCAGCAGATCCACGAGCTCGACGACCATCTCACGCAAGGGTGGCAAACGGCGTCGAGCGCGAAGACCGGGAACCCGGTGTATGTCACGCCGTCGGTGATGGTGCTCTACCGCGACGACCACTCGTTCGCCCTGAACGACCTGATCCCGCGGCCCACCGGCGGGCCGCAGCCGTTCCAGTACGACGTGGTGCTCGCCGCGCAGCCGTACCGCAGTCGCACGTCGGCCGAGACGAAGGTCAAGAACGTGTTGGCCCCACTGGCCAAAGCCCTCGCTCTGGGCGGACGCTTGGTCGTCGTGCAATCGACCGGGCACGACCCTGGGATGGAGATCATCCGACGCGTCTGGCCGGCCGAGGACCCGTTCTCGACACCGCGCAACAAGCTGATCCAAGAGCTCGACGTGCAGCTGAACGCCGGCACCGAACCACACCGGTTCTCGTTCGAAGGCACCAGCGATGCGGCGTCGTTGTTCACCTACCACCTGCACGCCATGCCCAACGAGGTCTCCAATCGCATCAGCACGTCGACCACGATGGCGGCGTGGAACGCGGCCGTGTACGTGGCGCAGATCGAAGATGAACGCACCGCCGACGTCTTGATGGAGGGCAAGTATCTCGACGCCACAGCCGAGGTCGTGTTGAAGCACGGCGGGCTCTGGTTTCAGGACGAGTCGTTCGTCGTGGTACGCCATGCAACGTGAATCCACAGGAAGACGTCGTCGATCACCTTCGCCGGTTGGGCGTCGATCACGAGATCGTTCCTTGCGATCCCTCGCTCGCTGACACTGCCGCGTTCTGCGAGGCGTACGGATACTCGCCCGACGATTCCGCCAACACGATCATCGTGATCGGCAAGGGTGAAACACCGCAACCGGTCGCCTGTGTGGTGCTGGCCACCACGCGCCTCGATGTCAACGGCCTCGTGCGCCGCCGGCTCGGGGTGCGCAAGGCCTCGTTCGCTTCGGCCGACGAAACGATGAAGCTCACCGGAATGGAGATCGGCGGAGTCACCGCCTTCGCTCTTCCGGACGGCCTCCCGATATGGGTCGACGCTGCGGTGATGGCTCGAGAGCGGATCATCCTGGGTGGCGGGAGCCGCTCGATCAAGGTGCTGACGCCGCCGTCGACGCTGACGATGCTCGATGGCTCGACGGTGATCGACGACCTGGCTCGCGCCCGCGAATGAACCTGCGGCGGGCGTCGCTCGTGGTGACCGCCGACGACAGTACCGGCGCGACGGAAGCCGGCGCGGCCTGTGCCGACGCTGGGTGGACGGTCGAGGTGGTGCCGTTCGGCATCTCCGCGTCGATTGCGGATTGCGTGGTCGTCGACCTGCGATCGCGCCACGTTGCACCCGACGAAGCGCGTCGGCGGATGGAGGCCATCGCCAGCGATGCCCGGCACGTGCACAAGATCGACTCGACACTGCGCGGCAACTGGGCGGAGGAGTTGTCGGCTGTGGTTGCATCCGGCCGGCGGGTCGTGCTGATCCCGTCCCATCCACCGCTGGGGCGGGTCTGCGTCGGGGGAGTCGTTCTCGTCGAGGGCGTTCCGGTATCGGAGAGCGAGCACGGCAACGATCCGCGCCTCCCTGTTCGTACGAGCCGACCGAGCGACTCGCTGCCGGCGGTCGAGCTCGGCGGGCTCGACGCGCTCGCAGAGTGGATGCAGGGATCGGGGTCGTCCGTCGCCATCGTCGATGCCCGAACGCTCGACGACATCGATCAACTCGTCGCTGTCGCGCTGTGCGACGACCTCGTGGTGGTTGCCGGCTCGGCCTCGGTCGTCGGTGCCGTGGCTCGTGCCTGCGCGTCCAACATCACCGCGCCCCGCCTTCCGGAGCCCATGCTTCCTCCGCCTGTGCTCGCCGTGTGTGCC
>DATAJN010000197.1:0-14992 GCA_036262105.1 Ilumatobacteraceae bacterium | reverse complement strand
TTCGGCGATTCCTGCATGCGGGCGAACAGGTTGCCCTTGAGCAACGAGTTGACCATGGCCTCGATGTCGCGGCGCCGATCGAGCACACCTTCGGCCTCGGCGGCGACCTCGACCAGCTTGGCCAGCCCGCGCGTCGGTTCGTCGAGGGCGACTTGCTGCATCACGGCGTGCACTGCGCTGCCCTTGGCCGTACCGAACCGGCCACCGCGCCGGCTGGGCCGATCGTTGAGCCCTGGTTCCTTGCGATTGCCGGGGTCGGTGGCTTCGTGGTCGTCGGTGTCGCGTTGGTGACGCTCGACCGCCTCGCCGAACCGTTCGCCAGGGGCGACGACATCGTCGTCGGTCTCGTCGTCTTCGGCGAACAGCAAACCCTGCACCAGCTCGACATCGCTCGTGGGCCCGGCGGCATCGCCTAGCGCCTTGGCGATTCCGCTGGGCGTCCAGATCCGCCGAATCTGGCGCGCAGTGCGGTCGAGCTCGGCCGGTTCCTCGATACCGCCCTCGAAAAGACCGTCGAGGTTGGGACGGGTGTGAGCGGGCGGATGTGCCACCGGCAGCAATGGCTCGGGGCACACCGCATTCGGGGCGGCATCGGTTGAGGTGACGGCATCGACGAGGCGGCCAGCTGCACAGCCAGCGGTCTTGTGATGCATCGACACGACAAGGTGATCTTTGGCCCGCGTGAAGGCGACGTACAGCAGGCGGGCCTCTTCGGCTCGGCCACGCTGCCTTTCGGCCGATGTCATGTGGGCAAGACCCGAGCTGGTGAGCCTTCCCAGTCGAATGAGTGGTTTGCCGTTGTGCCAATGAAGACCCGTCGACGAATCCGTGGCATCGCCGCCGCCGAGACCAGCGACGATCGTGATGGGGAACTCGAGGCCCTTTGCGGCGTGAATCGTCATGATGCGCAGCGAGTCTTCGCCTTCGTCGGTGCTCAGTTCGACGCGGTCGACGTCGTCGATTCGTCGGTCGACCCAAGCGAGGTACTCGGCCAGCGTGCCGCCCGTGGCATCGCTCCAGGCGCGGGCTTCGTCGATGACGTACCGAACTCGGCGCCACGTCTCGCGCGCTACCTGCTGGCCTTCCGCCAACGCCGCTGCCACACCGCGCCACCCGTCGTAGAGCTCGGCAATCAGCTCGGCGGGCGTGCGCTCGTGCTTGCGCCGTCCGAACTGGTCGAGAACGCGCAGCGCGTCGCCAACGACGCCAGGCTTCGTCGTGAAGACACGGAAGTCGGACGGGAACTGCGGTGTCTCGCCGTCGACCGGGCCGAATCGATACTGCATCAGCTGGCGATCATCGAGGCCGAAGATCGACGTGCGCAATGCGGTGACCACCTTCAGCTGGTTCGTCGGATCATCGATGGCACGCAGAACGCGCAGCAACTCGTAGACCTCTCGCGACCCATAGATCAGCGTGCCACCCTCGACCCGGTACGGAACGCCCGTCTGCCGCAGCGTGTGCTCGAGCACGCCGAGGCGCGTGCGGCTGCGGATGAGCACGGTGATGTCGCGATAGCTGGCCGGTCGCTCGTGGCGATCGGGCGCATCACTGACCTTCCACGGCTCGGCGCCGCCCACTGCTTGTTGCACCAACGCGGCGATGTCGGCCGCCTCGACTCGCGCTGTGTTCTCGGCCGAGTCATGATCGAGTTTGACCCAGCCAGGCATGCCGAGCACCACGACGCCCGGCCCGTCGTCGGGCGTGTTGGCTGCTCGTTGAGGTTCCAGTGGTGCATAGGGCACATGATCTGCCGGGTCAGTCGTGTCGCTTTGGGCGAACCGGCGCCCCAGCACGGCGTTGATCCAGCCGCAGACGTCGGCGCGAGTGCGGCGGTTGACGGTGAGTTGGCGGTTCGAGCCGTCGGCGGCGAGCAGGCTGGAGAACAGCGCCACGTCCGCGTTGCGAAAGCCGTAGATCGATTGCTTGGGATCACCGACGGCGAACATCGACGATGGCGGACTCGCTGGATCGGGAGTCGTGAGCTCGGTGAGGATGTCGAACTGCACCTGATCGGTGTCTTGGAACTCGTCGACGAACAGGTACCGGTGCCGGGCGCGAATCTCGTCGCGAACTTCGCGCTTGGTCTGCAGCAGCCGGCGGGTGAGCACCAGCAGATCGTCGAACGACAGCTCGCCACGACCCACGCGGTTGCGCGCCGTCTCGACGACGATCGGTGCGAGCGCTGACATCAATTGACTGAGAGCCGGCTCGAAGCTGGCGAAGCGCATGGCCAACCGGAAGGGCTCCCAGGGCGCGGTTCCGCCTCGGCGGGTCTCGTGAAGCGCCCAGGCAGCCGCGGCAAGCGCCGGCACCGACTGCATGAGCTCCAGCATCGCCCCCGCCTCGACGACTGCGTCATCGACCTTGGCGCGCAGTTTCGCGCTGCCGGCCAGATAGCGGTCGTCGGAACTGAGCGCATCGAGCATGCGCATGACGCCCGCCAGAGCCACGGCGATCGACATTGGAGCCGCCGGTGGCGCACTGGACAAGCGCAGCCAGTCGTTGTCGATGGCCCTGACGAGCTCGGGCAGGAACTGCATGGCGTTGAACGAGGCGATCACCATCAAGGCTTCTTCCAGCGCAGGGTTCTTGAGGGCCTGGTTGTACAGCGTCTGAACGGCCTGTTCGGCGCGCTCGTCGGCCATCGCACCCGACGTCAGCTCGTCGGCGGTGGTGAACTTCGGTGGCAGGCCGGCCTCGATCGGGAACCGTCGCAACAACGACTGGCAGAACCCGTGGATCGTGCCGATGAACGCCTCGTCGACTGGTGCCGTCTCGCCGAGGGCGTGCCGAAGGCGGTGCGAGACCTCGCGCGCCGCCTTCTCCGTGAACGTGATGACGACCAACTCGCTCGTCTGCACACCGGGCATGCCGAGGAGAGCGGCCACGCGACCGACCAGGCTGGTTGTCTTGCCGCTGCCGGCGCCAGCCGAAACGGCCAGCGATGACCCCGGATCGGCCTCGACCCAGGAGGGCAGGTCGATCGCGCCGGACTCGTCCGTGACGGCGCTCATCCTTCGGTCTCCATGCTCTCTGCCGTTGCCTGCGCGCCGACTGGGTCGAAGAGTCGCGCCCGTTCGGCGAGATCTTCGATGCCCAACGAATCGACACAGCACATCAGACATCGCCCATTGGTGGGATGGGGTCGCGGCGCGAACTGGCCGCCGGCGATCTCACCCAACCAGCGACTGACGTACGACTCGAACTCGGCGATCAACGCCGGGTCGAGCGGCACCTGGCGAGCCTCGGCCTTGGCCTCGCGAACGTACAGATAGCGCGCCGTGGCCGCCGGGGCGTCGGCCGACGCGTCGTCGACGAGCGCGGCGCGATCGTGATCGGCGGCGCGGGCGTACAGCGGGAGCTGGAGCTTGCGACCACCGTCGAGAACGTCCCTCAACGTCGATTTGGCGCCGGTCTTGAAGTCGGTCACGCGCAAACCACCATCAGCCATCTGATCGATGCGATCGATGTTGCCGCGAAATCGTGCGTCTGCCACCGGCACGCCGGAGAAGGTGTATTCGCAGGCAACAGGCTGCGACCCTTCGACCGCCTCGGCATCGATGGTGGCGGAGATCGAACGCAGGATGTGGGCGCGCTCGGCTCCCCAAGCGCTGGCATGACCCAGCCGATGCTGCACGCCGATGTCGGTGGCGAGATCGTCGAGGATCTCGATTGCCCGCCGATGCATGGCCGGCAAGTGTTCGCCGCGCAACCAGGGTGGCCGGTCTTGCTTGTCGAGATGAAGCCATTCACCGGCCAACTGCTCGAACACCTTGTGCACGAGGACCCCGCGGTCGGCCGGCTCGATCGAAACGATCGAAGCTGCATCGGTCTCTTCACTGACGTGCAGGACGTACTGCCCGAAGTAACCGAGACCGCAGTCGGCCTGACGCTCGAGCGCAGTGATGGCCCACTGCTTGTCGACGGGAGCGAGCGCAGGGTGAGGCCCGACCATTCCGTCGAACTCGGTCGGCTGTGGATCGAGTCGAGCCCGCAACGAGTTCGTGCGGCGCGCCAGACGCGGCGACTGGGCATAGGAACCTTCGGATCGAGCAAGCCGTTCGGATGCCGTGAGCAGAGGGCCGTCGAGCAGACCAGCGGCATGCGACTCGTGCTTCTGGATGGGCATACCGGCCAACAACGGCGACGGGTACATCTCGCCGCCCCGGCGCAGGTCGGTGCGCGCCAGCGTGGCAGTGACCGACGCGTCGCTGTGGAGAAGAGCGTGCCAGGCACGCTGGGCGCGGGACGCGAACACCCGCGGACCTTCGATGACCGCCGCCGCGGCGTCGGGAAGGTCGCGGCCGAGCAGCAGGTCGTCAATGGTCGACACTGGTAGCAACCCCTCGTTGAGGCCGACGATGAACACGTGTGTGGCCCCGATGCACACCGCGCCGGCAACATCGAGAATCGACACGGCGCCGGCAGCATCGCCTCGACGGCGAACCGGCGTATCGAGCAACGTGGCGACGATCTGGTGCATGGTGGCAGTGGTGAACGGCACCGCCACGCCATCGTGGTCGAGCTCGGCCAAACCGGCACAGATGCGTTCGACATGATCGGCGGCGTTGCGTTGCCAGGCCGGAGCGTCGGCCCATGCTCGCTCGCGCCATGTGGCCGCGCCGATGTGGTCGACCAGGAGCGCGCCCAACGCCTTGGAGGCGGCCTCCCACGACGTTGCTCGCTGCACACGTCGCGACTGGTTGCGCAACCGTTCGACCAGGGTGAGCAAGCGCCGCAGGGTGTCGTCGTCGGCCAGTTCACGGCGAGTGGGAGGGGCGTCGACGTCGCCCTGCGACCATCGCCGGCGGCGGGACTGGTTTGCGTCTGCCAGAGCCTCGGTGGCCCGGGTCCAATCATCGACGGTGACCAGACCGAGCCTGCGGCAGAGTGACGTCCATTGCCCGACCCGCCGCGGGGCGCCGAGCTCGCCGACGGGGTGCAGCGGTGCGACAGAGAGCAACCGGAACACGTTCGGACGGTCCCATCCGTCGACCACCCCGTCGAGCAGATGGCGCAGCACCTGGCCGGCAACGGAGCCACGGAGCCGCTCCACCGCGCCACCGGTCCAGGCGATGCCGGCGCGCTGCAACTCGTCTCGTACCGCACGCCGATACTGGGGCGCGGCGCACACGATGGCGACGTCATCAGCCGGCACACCGCTGTCGAGCAGCGACGCACATTGGCGAACGGTGTAGCGAACCTCTTCGTCGGGATCGGGGCAGGAGACGACGCGAGGGATTGCCGCTGGTTCCCGCTCCGGCAGGGTGTCGCAGCCGAATGCGCTCAGCTGATCGGTCAACGATGTGTCGGCGCCGGTAGGGACAACTGCGACAAGGCGACACAGCGGTTGACTGGTGAGGCGTCGCAGGAAGGGAACCTGCGCTGGATGGAACGCATCGGTGACGACCAGCACGACGCGCAGACCCGCGAGGGCGCGCTCATCGACGTCGTCGAGCGCGGCCAGTGTGGCGCTCTCGTCGCGCACGCCCACGGCGACAAGTCGTTCGCGAGCCCCGACTACGACATCGACCAAGGCCGAGCGTACGGACCCTGGACCGCCGGCGAGGGCTCGCAGCGCGCCCGGTGTGACGTGGGCGGCTCGCAACGCCATGGCGATTTCGACCAACGCGTCGATGGTGGCCGGATGGTCGCGCACCCCACGTAGAACGACCGGGCACTCGTCGCCACTCATCACCGACGTGATCGCCGCCAACTGCAGTTGTGTCGTCACCGCGCGCATCGTGCTGATCGATGAGTCGACCAGCTCGACGGCGAGATCTATTGGGGTGAGGAAGCGGATGCCAGCCACCCCGCCAGAGACCCGCGGCAGCAATCGCCGCAGAGTGGCCGCGGTCGGCCCGGGCGGGACGACGACGATGACTTCGCCGAGCCGATCACCGGCCTGCAGCTCCTCGATCGCCGCGGCGGTCGCCACGGCGACGGCTCGCCCGGGTCGTGCCCAACGTATGGCCACCTAACGCCCGCTGTGGTGCTCGGATGCTGGATGCGAAACGGTTGTCGAACTCACGGTGATCACCTCGGTGCGTTCATTGTCCCAGATCGGTGTCACAGGGTGGCTGGGGCATACAGGGTCAGTGCTTCGCGCACCGAGCAGGTCGTCACGCCGAGCTCGTCGACGACAGCAGCGAGCCAGGGCGGACGCACCACGGCGGCAACCGCGATCGGTTCCTCGAGACCCGACGATTCGACCGCCATGCGGACGAACAAGGTCGCGTAATCGGGCGGACGCAGGTCGCGGGAGAGCTCGAAAAGGGCGTACGGATCGGGCGGGTGAACGCTCGGGGCCAAGGTGACGAAGCTCTGCGATGTCGGCCCGATGGCTCCCCCGGCCAAACCGGGACCGTCGCACAGCACGGCGCCGCGCACCTGCTGGGGCCGGGCGCCGGCCAGCATCAACGCCACGTACGCGCCGAGCCCGCGCCCGACGACGGTCGCGGTGCCAAGTTCG
Organism: Ilumatobacteraceae bacterium; assembly: GCA_036262105.1. Classification (GTDB taxonomy): domain Bacteria; phylum Actinomycetota; class Acidimicrobiia; order Acidimicrobiales; family Ilumatobacteraceae; genus JAENVT01. The sequence goes on along the minus strand of DATAJN010000197.1, from coordinate 8,517 downwards.
GCGAGGGCCACATCGGCGTCGGCGAGAACGATCTCGGCGGTGTAGCCACCACCTGGCGGAACAGTCGAACGTCCGTGGCCGGTGAAGTCGAGAGCGACCACCGGGCCCGCCCAGCCTGCCGCCCAGTCGGGGGGCTGTGCCGGCGACGACTCACCCAGAGCGTGAAGGATGAGCAGGGCAGTACCGTCTCCATCGCGGAGCCGGTGCAGCGCCAAGTCGACCTTGTTGTGCCGCAACATGGTGATCGTCACGGCGACCCCAGGAAGTCGAGGACCATGGCGGCGACGAGATCGGGTTTCTCGATGTGCACGAAGTGGCCGACGCCTTCCAGCAGTTCGACACGGCCCCCTTCGGGCAGGTATGGCGTGACGTGATGCAACAGCGTGCCCCAGCCCATCTCCTCCAGCTCCCCACCGAGGATTCCGAGGAACGGCATGCCGAGCCCGGGCAACCGCGTGATCGTCCACTCCGGCCGCCATGGACCGAACCCGCCGAAGCGCATGGAGGCGTCGATCTTCCACCGCCATCCATCGGGATCGAGCCGTGCTCCGACGGTGACGAGGTGACAGAGCCACTCGAACGAGAGACGCGGGTTCATCCGGCCCCGCCGTCGAGCGAGCTCCTCGATGGTGCCGGGGTGCCGCTCCAACGTGGCGGCGCGACGCCGGTGGTCGAGCCAGCCGGAGATCTCGCCGGCAACCATTCGGCTGCGCTCGTGCTCGGCGACATCGGGGACGCGACGCTTCGACGGCAGACCGTCGAGGTTGACCAGATGGCTGAACCGGTACGGCTGCGCGTCAGCGAGCTGGATCATCAACGACCCGCCCTTGGAGTGGCCGATCACCGGCGCCGGGTCTTGGGTGATGGCGTCCATCACCGCCATCGCGTCGCGGATGTCGGCATCCCAACCGTACAGAGGGGCGTGATCGCTGTCGCCGTGGCCGCGTTGATCCCAGGAGACGACCCGCCATCCGGCGGCCGCGAGCTTGGGCGCGAACACCTCGTACGTTCGGCTGAAATCGAACCCTCCGTGCACCAAGAATAGTGGCTGAGCAGCGGCGTTGCCCCACTCGTTGATCGACAGGCAGAGCCCACCGACATCGATCCGGTGTTGTCGCTCGGGCGCAATCGCGCCTGGAAACCCGCCCACCGACATGGGGGCAGCGTATGGCGCCGTGGAAGTCGACGCCGAACCCGCATATCATCACCGGCCGTGAACGGGGTGCGGCTGGCGGTGTTGGTCGGAGTGGCGATCGTGCTGCCCGTTGTCGTGGGGGCGTGCGGCGACGACGGCAAGGCCGAAGGCACGCTGCCGCCGATCGTCACGGTCTCGACGACGACAACGATCTACGTCACGACCACGACGATCAAGGAGTACTACATCGTCAAGAAGGGCGACACGCTGGGCAAGATCGCCAAAGCGTTCCAGGTGCGTCTCGCCGACATCATGGCGATCAATGGCATCACCAACGCCGACGACATCCAGGCCGGCCAGGAGCTGCGGATCCCGACCGGCGCTGTGGTCTACAACACACTGCCTACACCTGTTACGACGCCGTCGAACACGTAGGCTTTGGGCATGAGCTTCTGGCCGACGCAAGAGCATTGGAGCGTGCAGATCCCACTCGAGACCGGGCATCAGCGCCTGCCGGTGCTCCACGAGACGGGCTTCGTCGCCCTCACCGATGCCGACTTCGACGTACCGCCCGCCGAGTGGCTGGCGCTGGAGTACATGGAGTGGAAGAGCGGCGGCGACACCAACTTCGCACCGTTGGCATCGGCCGATGGCGAGCTCGACTGCCGTGGGTTCTGGGACAAGGGCAAGACCGACAAGGACGCTCTGTGGACGTCGAACGCGGCCATCTCGCCGACGTTGAAGTCGTATGTCGACGGGGTAGGTGCCAACTTCGGTCGGGTACGGGTGATCAAGCTCGAACCGCAAGACCGCGAGGAGGCGATGCGGTCGATCCATCGCGACGACAACAATCGCTTCAACCCCGAAGACGAGGGCTGGGTGGTGCGCTCCTGGGTGGAGCTCACCGACAACCCCGACAGTTACATGCTGCTGATGGACAACGGCCCCGACGGCCTGCCCGATCCGGCAACCGAGCGACGCGTCCCGCTGCGCCGCGGTGCCCGGTTCGTGGTCGACACGCAGCGACTGTGGCACGTGGTCGTGCACAACGGAAACGCTTCGCGATACGCGCTGATCACGAGCTTCGAGTCGGGTCCAGCGCTGCAAGGCTGGGTCGATTCGAACCTCCCCGTACCCGCCACCCGCTGACCCGTCGACCGCCTCCTTGGGCGCATGCCCGGCGTCGGCCTGCCCGCGCCGTTGGGCGCGAAAGCCGCAGTGCCAGGCCCGTAATCGCGCCCGTTGAGCCCCAGTGGGCTCGAAAACCGCAACGACGCATCCGAAATCGCGCCCATGCGGGCCGGCGTGGCGGTGGTCAGGCGCGGCGGTGGGCGGCAGCGAGGTCGGCGACGTCGGCCATGATCTTGGCCAGCTGGAAGTCCTTCGGGGTGTAGACGGCGGCCACTCCGGCAGCAATCAGCGTCGGGCGATCATCTTCGGGGATGATCCCACCGACGATCACCGGGGCATCGACGCCTTCCTCACGCAACGCGCGCACGATCGACGGCACCAGCGCGAGGTGGGAGCCGCTGAGTATCGAGAGCCCGATCACGTCGGGATCCTCATCGCGCGCCGAGGCGACGATCTGGGCGGGCGTGAGGCGGATGCCGGAGTACACGACCTCCATGCCGGCATCGCGAGCGGCGACAGCGATCTGCTCGGCACCGTTGGAATGGCCGTCGAGCCCCGGCTTGGCAACCAGGAACCGCGGCGGGCCACCGGGCATCGACTTCACCCGTTCGGCGATTGCCGACAACTCACCGCTGCTGCGGCCCACCGCGGCGGAGACACCGGTGGGCGCGCGATACTCGCCGAACACACCACGCAACGCAGAAGCCCATTCACCCGTGGTTCCGCCCGCCTCGGCCAGGGCGATGGACGGGTTCATGATGTTTGCGCCGTCGACGGCGGCCTTGGTCAAGGCGGCGAGTGCATCGTCAACTGTTCGCTGGTCGCGCTGAGCGCGCCAAGCACACACATCCGCCACCGTCTCGGCTTCTACCGTCGGGTTGACCGTGAGGAAGTGGCCCGGTTCACCGAGCGGCGAGTCGGCCGTATCGGTGAAGACGTTGACACCTACAACTTGCTGCTGACCGGATTCGATGCGCCGAGTACGTTCGACCATCGAGCGCACCAACCTCCCCTTCAACTCGTCGATGGCCTCGAAGGCGCCACCCAGATCGAGCACGTCGTTCAACTCCGTCCAGGCGGCATCGCGCAGCTCGTTGGTGCGATCCTCGATGACCTTGGAGCCGTCGAACAGATCGTCGTACTCGAGCAGGTCGGTCTCGAACGCCAAGACCTGTTGCATTCGCAACGACCACTGCTGATCCCATGGACGAGGCAGGCCCAGCGCCTCGTTCCAGGCGGGAAGTTGAATCGAACGCGCCCGAGCTCGCTTCGACAACGTGACCGCCAGCATCTCCAACACGATGCGTTGCACGTTGTTCTCGGGCTGCGCCTCGGTGAGCCCCAGCGAGTTGACCTGAACGCCGTAGCGGAACCGCCGGGCTCGTTCATCACTCACTCCGTAGCGTTCGAGGCCGATGCGATCCCACAACTCGGTGAACGCGCGGAGCTTGCAGATCTCCTCCACGAACCGGATGCCTGCGTTGACGAAGAACGAGATGGAGCCGTACACCTGAGCAAACTGCTCGGGTGCGACCTGGCCGGAATCGCGCACGGCGTCGAGCACACCGATGGCCGTTGCCAACGCGTACGCGATCTCCTGAACCGGAGTCGCGCCGGCCTCCTGGAGGTGGTAGCTGCAGACGTTGATGGGGTTCCACTTCGGTGCGTGGTTGGCGCACCAGGCGACCATGTCGACGATCAGCCTGCGGGATGCGGCCGGAGGGAAAATGTAGGTGCCGCGCGAGAGGTACTCCTTGACGATGTCGTTCTGCGTCGTGCCGCGCAGTGCGTCGACCGATACGCCTTGAGTCTCGGCGTTGGCCACGTAGAGCGCGAGGAGCCAGGCTGCGGTGGCGTTGATCGTCATCGACGTGTTCATCTCAGCGGGCGGGATGCCCTCGAGGAGCGTCTTCATGTGCCCGAGGTGGGCGACGGGAACACCCACCTTGCCCACCTCGCCGCGAGCCAACGGATCGTCGGGGTCGTAGCCGGTTTGTGTTGGCAGATCAAAGGCGATCGAAAGGCCGGTCTGACCCCTGGCCAGGTTGGCTCTGTACAGATCGTTCGAGGCCCTCGCGGTCGAGTGCCCCGAATAGGTCCGCATCAGCCACGGCTGGTCGCGGCTCGGTCGGTCGACTCGCTCCGGCATCGTCAAAGTCTGCTCGTTCCGTCAGCGCGAACGCCATTTTCGCCGGTCCGGCACACATTTCTGCAAGAAGTTCTCAAGTCGGCCACGGAGCGTTCCGATAGATAGATCGCACGGTGTGAAGGCTTCGGCGAAACCTTCCTGCGGCGGAGTCAATCGGTGGTGTCGAGGTACGGCGGCGAACCCCGGACACAGCGGTTGAGCGTCGGTGCCGGTGAGGACACTCACCGGCACCGCAACACCGTTCCTGCCCACCATCTCGGGCACTAGCGGGCTCGGATGGCCTCGTCGAGCAGTTCCAGGTACACGACCCTGGGCACATCGACGGCTCCGATGGAGGCAAGATGCGGCGTCGTCCATTGCACGTCGAGCAACGAGGCGCCCGAACCGACGAGCCAGTCGACCAGCCGTACCAGAGCGACCTTCGAGGCGTCGGTTGCTTCGCTGAACATCGACTCACCGGCGAACAACCCGGCGATCCGCACCCCGTACAGTCCGCCGACCAGCCGATCGTCGAGGTACATCTCGACGCTGTGCGCCCATCCCAGCCGGTGGAGCTCGTCGTAGGCATCGACGATCTGCGGCGTGATCCAGCCGTGCGAACGGCTCGGATCACCGCACCGCTCCATGACGTCGCGAAACCGGGTGTCGAACCGCACCTCGAACCGACGGCAACTCCGCCGCAGCGATCGGGAAACGATCAAGCCGTCGAGTGGAATCACGCCGCGCGGGTCGGGCGACCACCATCCGAGCGTCTTGCGGCGCACAGGCATCGGGAAGATCCCGCTGCGGTACGCGGCAAGCAACGTACCCGGAGCCAGATCGGCGCCGATCCCGCACAGCCCGTGCTCGTCGGCAAACTCCGGACGCGGGAGTCGCCAACGATTGGCAGGCGGCTCGATCGGTTGTCGCCGCATGTGCATCTTCCCAGTTTGACCGTCTCATCGCCGGCAAGCGGTTCAGGAACAGGCGACGCAGCATCAGTACGTGTAGAAGCCCTGCTTGGTCTTGCGACCGAGGTGCCCCGCGGCGACCTTGTCGCGCAACGTTTGCGCCGGCGCGTCGCTCGGGTTGCCGAACGACGCATGGATGCTCTCGAGAATCGACACCGAGGTGTCGAGTCCGACGAGATCGAGCAGGGCGAACGGCCCCATCGGGAAGTTGCAACCGCCCTTCATCGCGACATCGATCGACTCCATCGGCGCGGTGCCACGTTCGAGCATGCGCACCGCGTTGTTGAGATACGGGAAGAGCAGGGCATTGACGATGAACCCGGCATGGTCTTGTACCTCGACCGGTTCCTTGTCGCACGAAGACACGAAGTCGATGGCCGCCGAGATCGTTTCGTCGCAAGCCGTGAGTGGACGCACCACTTCGACGAGCGCCATGAGCGGGGCAGGGTTGAAGAAGTGGATGCCGCAGACCTGTTCGGGCCGAGATGTGGCCAGCGCCAGGTCGATGACCGGCAGGGTCGAGGTGTTGGTGGCCAGGATCGCGTCGGGCTTGGTGGCATGGTCGAGCTCCGCGAACAGCGCCAACTTCACGTCGATGTCTTCGATCACCGATTCGATGACGAGATCGCACTCGCCGAGTGACCCGAGACCTTCGCCAGCAGAGATCCGGGCGATCACTTGATCTCGCTCCTCGGCGGTGCTCTTGCCTCGCGCGACGGCCTTGTCGAGCGAGCAGCCGATCGTCGTCACGACGCCTTGGGCAGACGCTTTCGATCGCGATGCCACGATCACGTCGTATCCCGAACGGGCAGCGACCTCGGCGAGGCCGCAGCCCATGATTCCTGAGCCGACGATCCCGACAGTCCGTATCTCCCGTGCCATGCACCGACTCTAGCTACCCGTGGGTAACTTGGCAATCCGGCTACGGTCGCAACATGGAACGCGAAGGTCGAAGCGGCCCGGGATCCGACGCCCTCGGGGCGGCTCTGAACTTCTTCATGGAAGCCGACCGCTTGAAAGGTGTCGAGCGGCGCAACCGGCTGGCCGACGGCAGCCGCCGGGAGAACACCGCCGAGCATTCCTGGCATCTCGGCATCGCCGCGATGGTGATGGCTCCGTTTGCCAGCGAGCCGGTCGACGTGGGAACTGCCGTGGCCATGGCGCTGGTGCACGACATCGTCGAGATCGACGCCGGCGATACTTTTGCCTATGACGTGTCGGAGGGCGCGGCAACCAAACGAGACCGGGAGGTGGCCGCAGCCGATCGATTGTTCGGTCTGCTTCCCGCCGAGACCGGTCAGCGATTCCGCGACCTGTGGGACGAGTACGAACGCGGTGACACTGCCGAGGCCAGGTTCGTGATGGCGATCGACCGACTGGCGCCGATGATGCTCAACCTGGCCGAAGGGGCGTCGACGTGGAGAGAACATGGCATCAGCCGCTCCCAGGTGATCGCCCGCAATGGGGTGCACATCGAGCAATCGTTGCCGGAAGTCTGGACAGCCGTGCTCGCCCAGCTCGACGCGGCCACGGGCGCCGGCCGCGTCGACCCGGCGTGACGCAGTTCATCCGCAGTTCACCGGCTCCGACGCGCTTGCGGGGAGTGCCATCGGTACCCTGGGATCGTGATGTCTGACCTGCTCTCCAGCCCCGAAGCCGAACCGGCGAGGCTGGTGGCCCTCGAGGCCGTGCACAACTTCCGTGATCTTGGTGGCTATGCAACAGCAGATGGTCGGCACACCGTGTGGCGCACGCTGTTCCGCGCCGATGGCCTCTATCGCCTCACTGCGGCCGACGTCGTTGCGCTCGAGCCGCTGGGTCTGCGCACCGTGATCGACCTACGAAGTGCACCGGAGCTGAGCGAGCGCGGCCGCTTCCCGGTCGACGTCCATCCCGTCGTGTTCCACCACCTCCCCATCATCGACGCCACGTGGGCGGACGCCGACCGACCCGAACACGATCGTGACGAGGACTTCCTCATCTGGGCCTACCAGGAGATGCTGACCGTCGGCGCACCTCGCTTCGCCGCCGCGTTCGAGGCACTCGCCGAGCCAGATGCACTGCCAGCCGTGTTCCATTGCGCCGCCGGCAAAGATCGCACAGGTCTTCTGGCGGCGCTCCTGCTCGGCTCGCTCGGCGTGTCGGACGACGACATCGTCGCCGACTATGCGCTCACCGTCGAAGGGATGGCGCGCTTCCGCGCTTGGGCTGCTCGCGAATGGCCGGAGTGGTTCGAACGAATGGCGTCGATGCCGCCGGCTTTCACCGCCGCGTTGCCAGAGGCGATGCGACACATCGTCGAAGAGCTCTCCGCAGAACACGGCTCGATCCGCAACTACGTGAAGTCGATCGGTGTCAGCGACGCAACGCTGGCGCGTTTGGAATCGGTGCTGCTCGCCTGATCGCGCGTACGCTCGCCGCGATGAACGGCATCCTCGCTCTGCAAGGCGGCGGTCCGTTCGTCGCCAACGACGATCTCGATCGCCGGCTGATCACTGCGGCATGTGCGACGAGGGCAATCGTGCTACCGACAGCCGATGCCTACGAACATCCCGAACGGCTCGTGGCCGCAGCCATGCATTGGGGTGAGCGGCTCGACATCGAGGTCGAGGCGCTGATGGTGATGCGTCGCAGCGAAGCGATGGACAAGGGTGCCGTCGGTGTGCTCCGCGGGGCTCGAGCGGTGTATCTCGTCGGTGATCAGCCGTTGCACCTGCGATCGGTGCTGAAGGCCACGCCACTGTGGGACGCGATCACTCAGGTTCTCGAAGATGGCGGAGTGGTGGCCGCTACCGGTGGAAGTGCAGCGGCGATGTGCGATCCGATGGTCGATCCGCGAGGTGGCGCTTTCACCCTGGGGCTCGGGCTGGCGATCGGCCTGGCCTTGGTGACCGAGGCCGAAACCTGGTCGGCCGAACGACTGCATCGCACGCTGAAGCTGGCCAACACACCGCTGGTTGAGCTGCCGAGCGGTGCGGCGCTGGTGCGCACCGACGCTGGCTGGGAACGAGTCGGTGACGTGACCGTGCACGGCGACCTGCCGTGATCATCCCTGTGGAGTTGGTGGCGCCCACCTAACTACCTCGAAACACTGCACAAACGGGTCGGAACGGCATACGGCGCCTGTCGCCACGTCATCTGGGCCAAGTCGA
>DATAJN010000196.1:0-13012 GCA_036262105.1 Ilumatobacteraceae bacterium | reverse complement strand
GCGCGACGTTCACCACGGATTGGGTGTTCTACGATCCTGCGTTCCCACCGGAGGTCGCCGAGTCGATGGCCGTCGACGCGTCGGCGATCCTGGAGGGTGTGCCGGGCATCCTCAACTTCGCCCATCCGTCGGCGTAGGGCTCGTCGGTCCACGTGTCCACCGACGCATGCGTTGCCACGGGAGTGATCGCTCGGCCCTTCGAGAGCGAGGCGACGTCGGGCGAGGCGCACTGCGCCAGATCGGCGAGGAAGCGTTCGGTACCACCGGCACCGGCGTAGCGGTGCACGTCGAAGTGGCAGAGGTAGACGCGGCACCGCGATGGCCCTTGCGGGAAGCTGTACCAGTTGACGTCTTCACCGGTGCCGTAGCTGTCGATGTGCGAGGAAAGCGGGCGCGGCGCTTCGATCAAACCGCCGGTCATGTACTGGCGAACGGGCGCGCTGTGCAGCTCGATGCCCGCGGCGCGTCGAACCGACGAGAACCGCCCGTCGGCGCCGACAACCAGCGTCGGCGATGCCTCGTGACCCGATCCGTCGTCGAGGTTCCAATGCACCACGGGAGCCGAACCGGACAGATCGACCTCGACCTCGTCGACGCCGCGAACCATGGTCGCACCCTTCGACACGGCGTGATCGAACAGGGCCTGGCATGCGGAGGGATGGGCGAAGTTGAGGATGCCCGGTACACCTTCAAGGATCGCCGACGCATCGACAGCCATCGACTCGGCGATGTCCGGGGGGAACGCCGGGTCGTAGAACACCCAGCTGGTCGTGAACGTCGCTCCGGCGTCGAGCAGCGGCTGCAACAGGCCGAGCTGACTGGCGATGTTGACGCCCCACGGGGTGTACATCTCGCCGCGCACTCGATCGGGGAACGTGCGCGTGCGCTCCAGAACGGTGACTTGCACGCCCTCTGCAGCCAGCAGCGCGGCGAGCCCTGAGCCGCCGATGCCCCCGCCGACGATGACGATGTCGTGATCGTTGTGTTCCATGCCTCGAACCCCTCTTCCTCGTACTGTCGACCATTCGCCGCGCCGCAGAAGATGGATCACCGCTGTTAGCTTCTGGCGATGGACCCGGCGGCCTTCATCGCCGATCTCGAGGCCAAGCCGGCGGCGCTGCTGACCCTGCTCGATCAGCGATCACGATGGCCGGAGATCGGGAGCGGGCCGATCGTGCTGGCCGGAATGGGCTCGTCCTGGTTCGCCGCCGATGTTGCCGCTCGTCGGTTGCGTCGCCACGGCGTCACTGCAGTTGCTGAGCTGGCCTCGGTCGAGGCCACGTTGCCGCCGTCGGCGGATGTCACCGTGGTCGGGATCACTGCCTCGGGTCGGAGCATCGAGACCGTCGGCCTTCTCGAAGCACACCAAGGGGTCAGCCGCACGATCGCACTGACCAACGATTCATCAGCATCGTTGCCGGCCGACCACCTCGTGTTCATGCACGCCGGCGTCGAGAGCGGTGGGGTGGCTTGCCGAACCTACCTGCACTCGCTCGTTGCCCTTCTTTCCTTGGAGGAAGCGCTCACCGGGGTGGATCTGCGGCTGGACGAACGCGTCCGTCGCGCAGCTGCCGCCATCGCGTACGTGCTCGATCGTCGCGACGGGTGGATGCCGTCGGTGCTCGAGGCGATCGATGGAACGGAGGGGTTGTGGATGCTGGCGCCCGTGGAGCGCTTGGGATCTGCGTTGCAGGGGGCCCTGATGGTCCGGGAGGGCCCGCGCCGGGCCGCGGATGGTTGCGAGACCGGCGACTGGGGCCACGTCGACGTGTATCTCACCAAGACCCTCGACTATCGGGCCGTGCTCTTCAGCGGCTCACGATTCGACCATGAGGCGCTGAAGTGGATGCTCGACCGTCACAGCCACGTCGTGACGGTCGGCGCAGAGCCCGATGGCGTGAACGCGGCCGTGCGTTACCCGGGCGACGACGACCCGATAGTGGCCCTGCTCACCGAGGTGATCGTCGCCGAATTGCTCGCCGCTCACTGGTGGGCGGCCTCGGTAACCTGATGCCTGCGTTCCGCCGTCACCTGCGTTGCGACGTCACTCGGGTAGCGAAGAGCCTCACGTGGCGGTAATGATCGGAGGGTGCTCGGCACCTACGACTACCCCACCAGCCACCGCGTCTTCGAGTTCATCTCGGTTGGCACGTTTCTGGGATTCGCTGGGGCATTGACGTGGCGAGTGATCGTCGAAGCTGTCGACCGTGTGTCGTGGCCGACCGGTGCACTCCTCGTCGCTCTCGTGCTCGCTGCTTATGCCGTTGCCGATCTGGCTTCGGGCATCGTCCACTTCCTCCTCGACAACTACGGCTCACCCGAGACACCCGTGATCGGGCAGAAGTTCGTCAAGCCGTTCCGTGATCATCACACCGATCCGATGGCGATGACGCAGGGCGACTTCATCGCGGTGAACGCCGACAACGTGTTCGTCTGTCTCCCGGTGATCATTCCCACGTTCTTCTTCCTCGACACCGGCCGTCACCCGTACGCGGGAGTGTTCATCGTCGGGCTCGTCGCCGGAGTGATCATGACCAACCAACTGCACAAGTGGGCGCACATGCCCGCCGTGCCGCGTGTGGTGGACATTGCTCAACGTCGCGGGATCGTGCTGTCGAAGCAGCACCATTCGGTCCACCACTCGGGTGAGTACGACCGAAACTACTGCATCACGTGGGGTCATCTCGACTCGGTGTTGAACCGCTTCGTGACGCTACGCAAGCGGTAGGCGCACGCTGGCGTCGAGCCCGCCACCGGGACGATTTGCCAGACCGACCTCGCCACCGCTGGCCTCGGCCAGCTGCCTGACGATCGCCAATCCCAACCCGGAGCCGTCGTGCGAAGCACTCGAAGACCGCCAGAACCGATCGAAGGCGTGCTGCAGTTGGTCTTCCTGCATGCCGGGTCCGCGATCGGTGACGTGAACCGTCGCCCGGCCCTTTTCGGCTGCCACTGAGATCGTGATCTCGTTACCAGAGTCGCCGGCGTTGAGCGCGTTGTCGATGTAGTTGTCGACGACCTGCTCGAGCGCACCCGGGACGGCCCGCGCAGCGATGCGGGCCACGCTGCCGGCAACGAGCGAAACCCCTCGTTCATCGGCGAGCGGGGCCCAGATCGCGACGCGCTCGGTGATGATGCCGGCAACGTCGATCGTCTCGATCTCCATCGTTCCCTGGTCGGCGCGGGCCAACATCAGCAAACCCTCGACGAGACGTTGCAAGCGCTCGGTTTCTTCGCCGGCCGCCTCGATGTCGTGGCGAGCCGCGACCGGATTGGTATCGATGTTGACTGCTGCCCGTTCGAGTTGCAGGCGCAGCGCAGTGAGCGGCGTGCGCAACTGGTGTGATGCGTCGCCCGCGAAGGCTCGCTGGCGTTGCATCATGTTGGAGATCTTCTCGGTCATGGAGTTGAACGACCCAGCAAGGCCACGAATCTCCGGCGGGCCTTCGTCGGTGGCCGCCCGACTCTCCAGGTCGCCCGCCGCGAACTGCTCGGTAGCACGTTCCAGTCGGCGCAACGGACGAACGATGGTCGAGGCGATCAATGTCGCCGCCAGAGCGGCGGCGACCAGTGAGATCAGCCCGACCACCAGAATGCCGCGGACCTTTTCGGACACACGATCGTCGATCGTCGAGGTCGAGTAGGTGAGCCGAACCACACCGACGGTTCGAGCACCCGAGAGCACGGGTACGGCGACGTACACGATGTCGCCGCCGAGTGTCGATGACGCTCTGCGGCCCGAGGTGGGATTACCTGCCAACGCGGCAGAGATCTCCGGCCTGCTGCTGTAGTTGCCGCCGCGGCGAGCCTCGTCACCGGATACCGCCACCGCCACGCCCTGGCCGTCGGTCACCACCACCCGAGCCCCGGTCTTCGTCCGGTACACGTCGACGCTCGTCTGCAGGTCGTCCTGGGCCTGCGGGTCGTCAGCGGAGAGGGCGTCCTCCGAAGCTCCGCCGAGGATGAATGCGTCGCGCTCGATCCCTGCCACCATGCGCTCGGTCTCGACGGTCTTCAGGTAGCGAGCGAGCGGGATGTTCTGCGCCGCCAGGATGACGATCGTCACGCCGACGAAGGCAGCGATCAGCCGCCATCTCACTGTGGAGGTTCCAAGCGGAAGCCGACGCCGCGGACCGCCTCGATCCACCCGTGGTCGCCGAGCTTCTTGCGCAGCGAGGCGACGTGGGCGTCGACGGTCTTGGTCGGTCCATACCAATGGGCATCCCAGACGTTCTCGAGTACTTCCGTCCTGGTGTGAACCGCGCCGACATCGTTGGCGAGAAACGCCAGGAGATCGAACTCCTTGGCGGTCAGCACCACCTCTTCTCCGTCGACACGCACGCGGCGGGTTCGTCGATCGAGCTCCATCGTCCCGATCAGCTGAGGCCCGGATTGGTCGGCGTCGTCCCCGGACGGTCCACCCTCGAGCGTTCGCCGGCCCACAGCGCGGATTCGGGCGACAAGCTCGCGCAGGCTGAACGGCTTGGTCACGTAGTCGTCGGCGCCGAGCTCCAGCCCGAGGACGCGGTCGAACTCTTCACTCCTTGCGGTGAGCATGATGATCGGTGTGCTGGAGCGTTGGCGCAGCTCACGGCACACATCGCGACCGTCCATGTCGGGCAGGCCAAGATCGAGGAGGATCAGTTCGTGGCCGCGCTCGGCGAGCGCGCGAGACCCGGTGGTGACGTGCACGACCGTGTGACCGGCCGCCGTCAGCCCCTCGACGAGTGAGTCGGCGATGGCCTTGTCGTCTTCGACGAGCAGCAGCTTCACGGCCTCATTGTGACAAGGCCACCTGCAGCCCGGACGCCATCTTGGACAAATCTTGGATGTTCGCGCCCCATCTCTTGGCAATGACACCCGTACGTTCGAAGCAATGAGGAAACGAGTCGAGAGATGATGAAGACCAAGGTGGCCATGGTGCTCTCCCTGTCCGGAGTGCTCGCCGCCGGCACGGCCGCGGCGCTGGTCAACACTCGCGTGCTCAACGGTGGCTCCACATCCGGTGTCTCCGCCGCGGCGCCGAAGGTGATGCAAACCCCGGGCGGCCTTGCGGCTACGACAGCAACGACGCCCACAGCGGCGGTTCCCGGCACAGTAGGTGCAGTCTCGCCGACCCAGGCGACATATTCGATCGGGCAGTCGGGCACGGTCACGCTCGACACGGCCGGTGATGCGCTCACGGTTGCTGCCGTTGCGCCCGCCTCGGGTTGGATCGTGACTCAATCGGGGTCCGACGATGCGAGCAATGCCGCAGTCACGTTCCAGTCGGGCACCATCGAGGTCGAGTTCCACGCCAACCTCGTGTTCGGGGTCGTGAGGACCTCGGTCGACTCACGCGATCTGTCGACGACGAACAGTTCCGTCGGCGGAAACAGCGGTTTCGACGATCATCAGAGCGGAAGCGATGACGGCAGCCGCGGTGGCGACGACGGCGGAGGCGGTGGCGGCGATGATTGATCCTCTCCTGGCGCCATCCGCGCGTCGAGTCGCGCCGGTGGTGCCTCAGAAGCAGAAACGCAAGCGAGCCAAGCCGGCGCGCGTTTCCAAGATCATCACGGCCGGTGCGTCCGCGACGGCACTGTTCACGATGGTCGCAGCGATGGGCTGGCAATCGAGTGCTGGTGCGGCCGGCGGTTCCGTTCCGATTGACCCGCCCACGGAAACACCTCCCGTCGAACTGGTCGTGCCCACCGCACCGACAACAACTGCAACGACGACGCCCGCGCCGGTCGTTCCGAATGTCGCCCCGATTCCCGTCGCAGTGGTTCCGGTCACCACGGTTCCCGTCGCCGCGCCGGCGCCAGTGGTCGTGCCCCAAGCAGTCCCCGTCACCGTCCCTGCGAAGAAGAAAGTCACGAAGCACAAGTCGAACACCACGACCAAGACGTCGGGCTGACCATGTCGCACGATGTTCACGCCGGGACATGGCGGGCCATGGGTTGCTCGGTCGAAGTCGTTGTCGTCGGCGGTCGACCAGAGCTGCTCGACCTGGCGAAGTCGTCGATCGATCACCACGAAAGACACTGGAGTCGCTTCCTCCCCGATAGCGACATCAGCCGTCTCAACCACGCCGCCGGGTCGACCGTTCACATCGACCCGGCGACGGTGGTCCTCCTGCAGGCGATGATCGACGGCTGGCGGGCGACGACGGGGGCGTTCGACCCCACGTTGCTCGCACCGCTCGTCGGCCTCGGCTACGCCGCGAGCTGGGATGATCCAGAGGCGGTCACGTCCTTGCCATATGGCGCGCTGTGGCGTGCTGATCTCGATCAGCTCGTCATCGATCGGGATCGTTGCGTGGCGACTGCCCCTGGGGGCATGTGTCTCGACGCTGGGGGGATCGGCAAGGGACTCGCTGCGGACCTGGTCGTCGGCTACCTCGTCGATGCCGGGGCGCACGGGGCGTCGGTTTCGATCGGCGGCGACCTCGCGGTACGAGGTCGTGCCCCACAAGACGACGGGTGGATCATCGGCATCGCCGATCCGATGTTTCCCGCTGACACGGATGTCGAAGATGGTCAGCTGATGATGGTCGAGGGTGGCGTTGCCACATCTGGAACGATGCGCCGTCGCTGGCGCGGCGACGATGGTGACTCGATCCACCATCTGCTCGATCCGACAAGCGGCAGGCCGGTGCACCACGCCCGCGAACTGGTCGCGGTCACGGTGGTTGCCGGAACTGCGGCGTGGGCCGAGGTCTGGACGAAGGCCTTGATGGTGCGCGGCGTCGCGACGCTCGAAGTGCTCGATGAGCTCGGGCTCGGTGGTCGTGCGACCTACGCCGATGCGACGACTTCGACCAATCGAACGTGGTTGGCGTTCGCCTCGCCGGAGGGATCAGGCGAGCAGCGGGGCGATCTCCCTGGCGATGAAGTCGAGATGGTCGAGGTCTGACAGGTCGAGGACCTGCAGGTAGACGCGCTGCGCCCCGGCATCGACGTAGCGCCGGATCGTCGCGGCCGTTTCTTCTGCGGAGCCGGCCGCACCGTCGCGGCGGAGCTCGTCTGGTGTACGGCCGATCGCCGCGGCGCGACGGGCGACATCGGTCTCCGTCCCACCGGCGCACACCACCAGCGCCGCGGAGTAGCGGATCGGGTGTTCGCGCTCGATGGCCACGCAGGCTGCCTCGACGAGCTGCTTGCGTTGGTTGAACTTCTCGACCGAGGCGAACGGGACGTTGAACTCGGTCGCATATCGAGCAGCCAGAGCCGGCGTACGCGACTTGCCACCTCCGCCGATGATGATCGGCACGGGGTGCTGCACCGGCTTCGGGAGGCCGGGCGACTTGTCGACGCTGTGCACGGCGCCGTCGTAGCTGAAGGTCTCGCCAACCGGTGTGTTCCACAACCCGTCGAGGATTGCCAGCTGATCGCTGAGGTCGTCGAAGCGCCTCGGCGCGTCGGGGAAGGCGAAGCCATAGGCGACGTGCTCGGCCTCGTACCAGCCCGCGCCGATGCCCAGTTCGATGCGACCGCCGCTCATCTGGTCGACCTGGGCGACGCTGATGGCCAGCAGCCCGGGCCCGCGGAACGTCACCGGCGAAACCAGGGTGCCGAGCCGGATCCTCGAGGTTTCCCGAGCCAGACCGGCCAGGGTCACCCACGCGTCGGTCGGTCCGGGCAGGCCCGTCACTCCGCCCATCTTCAGGTAGTGGTCGCTACGGAAGAAGCCACCGAAGCCGAGGGTCTCGGTGCGCTTGGCGACCGCCAGCAGGGTGTCGTAGGAGGCACCCTGCTGGGGTTCGGTGAAGATGCACAGGTCGGTCAGCTGCATGCCCGGGAGAGTACCCGTCGCAACTCCTTCCGTCTCAGGCGACGAACTTTGTCGCTGTCAACTTGCTGAACGTGTCGGCTGCGACAACGTTTTCGTATGCAGATGCTTGTCTCATCGTCGGGCGGCGCGGTACGGCGCCATGTCGATGCCGGGGTAGCGGATCTCCATGTCGGCGATGGTCTGATCAGTCCAGTACGCGTGGCCGGGTGCCGGGATGTCGAGCAAGGTGCGCGTGGCGGCGTCGACGTTGGTGACGAACTCGATCATCTCAAGGCGTTGGCCGAGATGGCCGAAGGAGTGCTTGTTCGTCCACGCGGCGTCGGCTGCCTTGTAATCGGCCAGGACCGTGAAGCGGGAGGCGCCGGGGGCCTTGAGCGAGGTTGCCCGGTGGAAGACCTCGGTCGAATAGAACAGTGTCGTCCCCGCCCGCCCGCTCGCCAGAACCTCTAGGTCGCGGAGCTCTCCCGGCTCGGTTCGGCGCCGGCCGAGGGGAATGTGGCTCGTGAGCCACTTCGACACGGCCGCTGTTGCGCCGTTGTGCTCGTCGACATCGCAGAGGTAGGTGAACGTGGTCACCTGCATCCATCGCCGCTCGAGGGTCGGAACCACGAGGGTGTGGTTGCCGAAGTCGCGATGGTGATGCTGGTCGTAGTCGGCGTTGCCGGCGTACTTGGCCCACAGTTCGCCCTTGTACAACCGGATGTCATCGACACCGAGGATCTGGCGCACGATCGTCAGGATGCGCGGGTTGGCCACCAGGCGGTTGAGCGCAGGCGATGTCCAGGGGAAGTTGGCCAGGCCGGAGAACGGCGTGTTCGTGAGATGAGCGAACGACTCCGGATCGGCGAAGTACTGCTCGGGCGACGGAAACTGCTCCCAGGCGGCGTGCAGCAAGGCGTCCGCCTCCTCAGGGCTCAACACATCCGGCACCAGCACGAAGCCGTCGTGATGGAATCGCTGAAGTTGTTCCTCGCTGAGCACCAGCACATTGTGGCGCGCCCCGGTGCCAGGTCGACATCCGAAAGCGCTTGCCTCGATGTTGAGTCATATCGACTCAAGATTTCTCAGGGATATGTTGCAGCCCCTCCTGTTCACGGCCTAAACTTGCGTTACATTCACTCAAGTTTGGGGCCGTTTGGCACGAACTCGGACTTGAACCCCCTACCTCAACCTCCGCCTCAACAAGGAGCAAACCCCCATGGCCAAAGCAGTCGGAATCGACCTCGGCACCACCAACTCGGTCGTCGCTGTACTGGAAGGTGGCGACCCCGTCGTCATACCCAACTCCGAGGGTGCGCGAACCACCCCCTCCGTGGTGGCCTTCTCCAAGGCCGGCGAGGTACTCGTCGGCGAGGTCGCCAAGCGACAGGCGATCACCAACTCCGACCGCACCTTCCGCAGCATCAAGCGCCACATGGGTGAGTCGTGGAAGAGCCCCGACATCGACGGCAAGCAGTACACGCCGCAAGAGATCAGCGCCCGGACGTTGATGAAGCTGAAGCGCGACGCCGAGGCGTATCTCGGCGACACGGTCACCCAGGCAGTCATCACGGTTCCCGCGTACTTCGACGATGCTCAGCGCACCGCGACGAAAGAGGCCGGCGCCATTGCCGGTCTCGAGGTGCTTCGCATCATCAACGAGCCCACTGCGGCTGCCCTGGCGTACGGGCTCGACAAGAGCGCGCAAGACGAGAAGGTGTTGGTGTTCGACCTCGGCGGTGGCACGTTCGACGTGTCGGTGCTGGAGATCGGCGACGGAGTGTTCGAGGTCAAGAGCACGCACGGCGACACCCATCTCGGTGGTGACGACTGGGATCAGCGGATCATCGACTGGCTCGTCCAGCAGTTCAAGGCAGCACACGGGGTCGACTTGGCTGCCGATCGCATGGCCGGGCAGCGATTGAAAGAAGCGGCCGAGAAGGCCAAGATCGAGCTCAGCCAGGTGCAACAGACGCAGATCAACCTGCCGTTCATCACCGCCACGGCCGAGGGCCCGTTGCACCTCGACGAGTCGCTCACCCGCGCCAAGTTCCAGGAGATGACGGCCGATCTCATCGAGCGTTGCCGCATCCCGTTCGAGCAAGCGTTGAAAGACGCCGGCATCAGCAAGGGTGAGCTCAACCACGTTCTCTTGGTGGGTGGTTCCACCCGCATGCCCGCAGTGGTCGATCTGGTCGTCAACCTCACCGGCAAGGAGCCGAACAAGAGCGTCAACCCCGACGAGGTGGTTGCAGTCGGCGCCGCCGTTCAGGCCGGCGTTCTGCGCGGCGACGTCAAAGACGTGCTGCTGCTCGACGTCACCCCACTGAGCCTTGGCATCGAGACCAAGGGTGGCGTCATGACCAAGTTGATCGAACGCAACACGACGATCCCCACCAAGCGAACCGAGGTGTTCACGACGGCCGACGACATGCAGCCGAGCGTGGAGATCCACGTGTTGCAAGGTGAGCGCGAAATGGCCGGGTACAACAAGACGCTCGGCAAGTTCCAGCTCGTCGACCTGCCCCCGGCGCCGCGAGGCGTACCGCAGATCGAGGTCACCTTCGACATCGACGCCAACGGCATCGTTCACGTGAGCGCCAAGGATCGCGCCACCGGCAAACAGCAGTCGATGACCATCACCGGTCAGTCGACCCTCGACAAGAAGGACATCGACCAGATGATCCGCGACGCCGAGGCTCACGCCGAAGACGATCGCAAGCGCCGCGAAGAGGCCGAGATCCGCAACAACGCCGACTCGCTGGTGTATCAGATGGAGAAGGTCCTACGCGACAACGCCGACAAGGTCGACGCCGCCGAGAAGGCAACCGTCGATGGTCCACTCGCTGAGCTGAAGACGGCTCTTGCCGGCAACGACATGGATGCCATTCGCGCCGCCCACGAAAAGCTGATGACCGCCAGCCAGGCATTCAGCCAGAAGCTGTACGAGAACGCGGCTCGCGATGAGAACGCCGCCGGCACGTCGGCCTCCGGTCAAACCGGTGAGACGACGAGCGGTGACGACGACATCGTCGATGCTGAGATCGTCGAAGAGCATGAGTGACACCACCTCGAACCCGTCGTCGGAGGGTCCTGTCACAGGAGAAGATCCTCCCACTTCGCCTTCGGCTCGTGGGCCCCGCCTTCCTCCTGCGCCACCCTCCGACGACTACGTCGGCGAACTGTCCGATGCTCTTCTCGGTGAGGCTGAAACCCCTGAGCCGACCGAGCTTGAACTTCTTGCTGTTGAACGGGATGAGTGGCGGGATCGGGCTCAGCGGATTGCGGCTGACTTCGAGAACTTTCGTCGACGCATGGCCACACAGCGTGCCGACGACATCGACCGGGCCACGGGACGGCTGGCGGAGGCGTTGTTGCCGGTGCTCGACGCTTGCGAGGCCGCGTTCCTGCAGCATCCCGCCGAAGTCGAGCCGTTGTTCAACCTGATGTTGAGCGAGTTGAAGAAGCAGGGCCTGGAATCGATGAACCTGTACGAGCAACCGTTCGACCCCCACCTTGCCGATGCCGTCGTGCACGAGCAGGGTGAGGGCGAGCCGGTCGTCAGCGAGGTCCTTCGCTCCGGCTACACGTGGAACGGCAAGGTGTTGCGACCGGCGATGGTGAAGGTCCGCGGCTGACGCTCGCCGTTGAAGGCGCGGATAACGAGAATTGGCGAAGGAGGTGATGATCCGTGGCAGCGCAACGTGAGTGGTACGAGAAGGACTACTACAAGGCGTTGGGTGTCAGCGACGACGCAACGGCCAAGGAAATCACCAAGGCCTATCGAAAGCTTGCCCGCGAGAGCCACCCCGACACTCACCCTGGCGACGATGCGTCGGAAGAGCGGTTCAAGGAGATCAGCGCGGCCTACGACGTACTCGGCGACGACGAGAAGCGCAAGGAGTACGACGAGGTACGCAAGCTCGGCCCGCTTGGCGGCTTCCAAGGTGGTGGTCCCGGCGGACCTGCCGGCTACAACTTCAACGTCGGCAGTGAAGGGCTCGGCGACATCCTCGGGCAGATGTTCGGCCGCGGGCGGCGTGGCGGTGGCCCATCAGCATCAGCGGGCCCGCAGCGCGGCGCCGATGTCGAGGCCACCCTCAACCTCGACTTCGCCGACGCCGTACAGGGACTCACGACCACCCTGTACCTCACCAGCGATGCGCAGTGCAGCACCTGCCACGGCAGTGGCGCCAAGCCGGGCACGCAGCCAAAGGTCTGCTCGAACTGTGGCGGGCGCGGTGTCATCGACGACAACCAAGGCCTCTTCTCGTTCTCCTCGCCGTGCCGGGTTTGCGGTGGGCGTGGCGTGATCGTCACCGAGCCCTGCCCGACATGTCGCGGCACGGGTACCGAGCGGCGCCCTCGCGAGGTGCAGGCCCGCATTCCAGCCGGCGTCGCCGATGGCCAGAAGATTCGCCTCAAAGGCCGCGGCGCGCCGGGCCGCAACGGTGGTCCACCGGGCGACCTCTACGTCGAATGCCATGTTGCGCCACATCGCCTCTTCGGACGCGATGGTCACAACCTCACGGTCAAGGTTCCGATCACGTTCGCCGAAGCGGCGCTCGGCGGCGACATCGACGTACCAACCCTCGACGGCCCACCGGTGATGCTGCGGCTGCGGCCCGGCACCCAATCCGGCTCGAGGCACCGCGTCAAAGGCAAGGGCATTGCCACCAACAAGTCGACCGGTGATCTCATCGTCACCGTCGATGTGCAAGTACCGCGTCACCTCAACGAACAGCAGCGCGCCGCCATCGAAGCGTTCGCCGTGGCAACCACCGATTCGCCGAGGGCTCGATTGGAGTCATCACTATGAGATCCCACGATCACGCTGTCTATGTCATCTCGGTTGCGGCCGAGCTGGCCGGCATGCACCCCCAAACACTGCGCATCTACGAGCGGCGCGGGCTGGTTCAGCCGGCACGCACCCAGGGCGGCAATCGCCGTTACAGCGATGTCGACATCGAATGTCTGCGACGCATCAGCGAGCTGGCAGCCGAGGGAATGAACCTCGAAGGCATCCGCAGGGTGATGCTGCTCGAGACCGAGAACCAACGGCTGCGCGACGAGAATGCCGAGCTTCGTCAACTGGCGTCTTCTGCGCTGGCCGAAGCGGATCGTCGACCTCCGCGACGCGATCTCGTTCCATTGCGCCAGGAGGTTTCGGTGTTCGGCGGATCACGGCTCGGTCGTTCGAGCTGACGCTGCCAATGGCAGGTCGATGGTGAAGATCGCCCCACCATCGGGGTGATTC
>DATAJN010000195.1:0-6168 GCA_036262105.1 Ilumatobacteraceae bacterium | reverse complement strand
GAACATCGTGGGCTCGGCATCTTCCACGACTTGCCGTCGCCATTGACCGCGACGCGCTACCACAGCTTGGTGATCGATCCGGCAACGATGCCCGCGTGTCTCGAGGTGACGGCGACCTCGGGGGATGTCGTGATGGGCGTTCGCCATCGCGACCTACCTGTTCAGGGTGTGCAGTTCCACCCGGAGAGCATCCTCACCGGTTGCGGTCACGATCTGTTGCGCAACTTCCTGTACGACCCCCGCTGAGAGGCTGGTCAAACGACCGAGACCGGGCCATCGTCCTGCGAGTTGTTGGAAGTCGTCGGATCGGACACGCTGCTCGCGATCGTTG
This sequence comes from Ilumatobacteraceae bacterium, assembly GCA_036262105.1. GTDB lineage: Bacteria > Actinomycetota > Acidimicrobiia > Acidimicrobiales > Ilumatobacteraceae > JAENVT01. Next base: position 5,837 of record DATAJN010000195.1, on the reverse strand, counting down.
CGTGGTTCGTGAGGTTCGTCCCGGACGTGACGGTGACCATGAAGATCACGGTGCCATCTTTCGGAAGATCGACCGTCGTGTTGATGTTGCCGGAGTGCGAGTCGCTGAGTGGCGGGCAGTTTGCGCTGCCGCTCGACAAGCAGGTCCAGGTGATGCCACCTGCCCCGCTGGAGATCGTGTCGGTGAAGGTCGCCGATGTGACGCCCGAGGGGCCGGAGTTGCTGACGGTGATCTTGAACGTCACCGATCCCGCCGACGTCGTGTGCGTGATCGGCGCGATCGTGAGATCTGCGGATGGTGGTGGAGGAGGTGGCGTCGTGGTGGGCGCGATGGTGGTTGTTGTTGTCGACGTGGTGGTGGTCGGTTCCGGTGCGGCCTTGCCAACCTGCAATCGGATGGTCGTTCCGGGCAACACCGTCTCCGTCGAGGGGATGCCTTGCGAGATGACGATGCCGTCCTGCACAGAGCCGGTTGCGACGGTGACGTATACGACGTTGGGAACGAGATTTCGCTGCATCAGCTGGTTGCGGGCGGCCGCCTCGGTGAGTCCCTCGACCGGTGGCACCCTGACCTTGGCCGGGCCCGCCGACACGATGAGGTTGATCTTCGAGCCCTTGGCGACAGGAGTGTTGACTGCCGGGTCGGTACGCAGCACCGAGTTGGCGGGCACATCGGCGCTGGGCTCACTGGTGACCGTGACGTCGAACGTGTACGGCTCCGCTGCGAGGAAAGCCTTCGCCGCATCGCCGGTTTGTCCGGTGACGTCGGGAACGCTCACCTGATCCGGAGCCTTCGACACCGTGAGGATCACTGCGGTGCCCTGCTTGGCCGACTGGCCGAACGGAGGGTTGCTGCTCAACACGGTATTCGGTGGTTGCTCGGATATGACGAACACGGTGTCGGGCGAGACACTGAAACCCTCGGCAGACAATGCGGCCGTGGCCTGGTCGACCGTCATGCCCTGCACCTGCGGGATGGCGACCGGCGCCTTGATCGGGTTGTAGACAACCGTGATCTCTTGACCGGTCTTCACGATGGTCTCTGCCACCGGATCGGTGCGGATGACAGCACCTTCGACCACGCCCGCGGTGGGTTCCTCCTGCAGTTTGAGTATCAGGCCGTTGTCGTCTTGCAGGATCTTGCTGGCCTCGTCGAGCTGCTTCCCGGTGACGTCGGGCAGAGCGAACGACGATGCGGCCTTGTCCTTCTTCGTCAACTGGTTGTACAAGATGATCCCGCCGGCCACGAGCAGCAGCAGAGCGATGAACGCGCCGATGCCATACCAGTTGTTGCGCCGTGGCCCGGACCTCATCTGTTGGGGCATGGTCGTGGTGCGAGCCATCACGGTGGTCGCACCCTGTGCCGGGTTGGAGGTGGTGCGCGGCATCGACCGGGTGACGTTTGCTGCCGAGCCGGTGTCGCCGGAGCGAGGTGTGGTGAGCGCCGCGGCAGCGCCGGCCACCGATGCCAACGCCATCACCGGCTCGCCGGTGCGGTACCGGCGAAGGTCTTCGCGCAGCGCCTCTGCATTGGCGTAGCGCATGTTGGGGTCCTTGGCCAACAACTTGGCGACGATCGCCTCGAACGGTCGCGGCACGTCGGCGACCAACTGGTTCAACGGTTGCGGCAGATCGTGCACCTGCTTGTAGGCGATGCTGACAGGGTTCTCCCCGCCGAACGGCGGCTTGCCGGCAACCATCTCGTAGAGCACGATCCCCAGCGAGTAGAGATCACTGCGCGGATCGGGTTGGGCGCCCTGTGCCTGCTCGGGTGAGAAGTACGTGGCGGTACCCATGACCGAGCCGACCTGGGTGAGGTTGTTCTCGCTCGGAGCGTTCATCGCCCGGGCGATGCCGAAGTCGGCGACCTTCACCTGGCCGTTGGCTCCGATCAAGATGTTGGCCGGCTTGATGTCGCGGTGCACCACACCGCTGGCGTGTGCGCTGCCGAGCGCGGCGGCGACCTCGTTGGCGATCTCAGCGGCTTGCACGCTGTTCACATGGCCGTTGGCGCGCAGGATGTCGGCGAGGGTGCGGCCCTGTACGTACTCCATGGCCATGAAGTAGGTGTTGGCGTACTGGCCCCAGTCGTAGACGGCGACGATGTTGGGGTGGGTGAGGTTGGCGGCCGCCTGGGCCTCGCGACGGAATCGTTCGACGAAGTTCGGATCGGTGGCGAACTCGGGGAACAGCACCTTGATGGCCACCAGCCGATCAAGCAACAGGTCGCGCGCCAAGAAGACGTCGGCCATTCCGCCCCGCCCGATGCGTTGCTGGATTTCGTAGCGGTCGTTGAGGATCGTCCGCTCGCCGTTGCTAGTCACGTGCTGCCTACGCTGCTTTCTTGCGCGTCGAACGCGCCACGAGGTTACCTACGAGTAGATGCCGATCTGGCGTCACTGCCCGTCACCCACCACTCGGCACGGGATGGGCGAACAGGTAGTCGAGCACCGTCTTGGCGATCGGTCCGGCAAGTTTTCCGCCGGTGCTGGCGCTGATCTCGTCGTCAGGACCCCCCTTCAACACCACTGCGATCGCGAATTGCGGACTGATCGCAGGGGCGAATCCGATGATCCAAGCGTTGGAGCGTTCTGGGCCAGTTGTGTTCAACTGGGCGGTGCCCGTCTTGGCCGCGGCTTGGATCCCGCCGGCAAGTTGCATGGGTCTGCCCGTGCCCTGGTTGACGACGCCGATCATCAACGTGGTCAAGGTGTCGGCGGTGCCCGGCAGGATGGGGGTCTTCCACACAGCAGGCGTTGTACGGGTGAGCACCGCGTTGTCGTGGTCGAGCGTGGCATCGACGACGTGTGGTTTCATCATCACCCCGCCGTTGGCGATGGTGCTGGCGATCATGGCCATGTGCACCGGCACCATCGTGGTGCTGCCCTGCCCGAAACCACCGATCGCCAACAGCGGGAGTTGATCGGTGAAGTCGGAGACCTCGCCGAAGCTGCTCGCCGCCGGGGCCGGCAGATCGATCGGGATCTTCTCGCCGATGCCCCACTTCTTCGTACCCTCCACCATCTTCTCCGGGCCGAGTTCGGTGGCCAACTGGGCGAAGGGAATGTTGCAGCTGCGATAGAAGACCTCGACCATGGTGCCGCCGCACACCGTGCCTCCGTAGTTCTGAATGGGGTCGGTCGTCTGCGGTGGCACCCACGACTTCGTGTTGGGGAAGACCCGATCGAGGGACGTTGCGCCGTTCTCGAAGGCGATCGAGGTGGTGATGACCTTGAAGGCCGAGCCCGGCATGTAGCGCTCTTGGTAGGCGTTGGCCAGCAGCGGCTTGCCTGGCCAAGCGTTGAGGTCGGCAAGCACCTGCCCAGCCTTCTTGGAGTCGTGCACGGCGACGTCGGCCGGGTTGTAGCGGGGGTTGCTGACCATGGCGATGATCGCGCCTGTGTGCGGCTCCATGACCACCACCGAACCCTCGCGCGTGCCCAGAGCGTCGGCGGCGACTTGCTGCACGTCGGGACGCATCGTCAACACGACACTGCCGGTGCTGTCGGAGCCGCGGAACAAGCCGCCGATGGCGCGCAGCTTCTGCTCGGTCGTGTCGCCCATCAGCACGTCGTTCTGCGTCCGTTCGAGCTGCGTCGACCCGTAGCTGAAGGTGTAGTAGCCGGTGACGTTGCCGAACAGGTCGCCGAGGGGGTATTCGCGTTGGTAGTTGAACTCGTCGCCCCGCGTCGTCGGCACGCTGAGCGCAAGCACCGTGCCGTCGGCAGCCAGGATCGAGCCGCGTGGCCGGTTGAAGTCGCGTTCGGTCTGGCGGTTGTTGCGTGGGTCGGCGTTGAGCTCTTGCTGGCGGCCCACAGCCAGCACGTTCAACTGCACGAACAGCGCGAGGTAGCACGCCAGCAGAGCAACGGCGAGGCGGCGTATCTGCTTGTTCACTTGCTCGCTCTCGCAACTTCTCGTCGCCGCCGGTATGCCTGCAACCGTTCCTGCGGACTCAATTCGTTCGGCGTTTCACCCAGATGGCGGGCACTGGAATCGCTGACCCGCACGAGCAGGGCCAGCAGGACGTAGTTGGCCAGCAGACTCGAGCCGCCGTAGCTCACGAACGGTAGGGCGATGCCGGTGAGCGGCACCACGCGGGTGACTCCGCCGATGATGATGAACGCCTGCATGCCGACGATCGTCGTGAGACCGGTGGCCAGCAACTTCTCGAACGGCCGCTCGGAGCGCACGGCGATGCGCAGGCCACTACCGATCATCAACAAGAAGCCGATCAGGATTGCTGTGGTGCCGATCAGACCGAGCTCTTCACCGATGGCGGCGAAGATGAAATCGGTCTTGGCGACGGGGATCTTGTTGGGACTGCCGAGACCGAGGCCGGTACCGCCGGTTCCACCGTTGGCGAAGGCGAACATCGCCTGCACGATCTGGTAGCCCTTGCCCTCGTACTGCGGCCACGGATTGCGCCAGATGGCGACGCGGGTCTTGACATGATCGAACAGTCGCCAGGCCACGTAGGCCGCGCCGGAGAACAGCAACAGCCCGATCACCAGGTAGCTGGCCCGCTCGGTGGAAACCCACATCATCACGACGAACAGCGTGAAGAACAGCAGCGACGAGCCGAGGTCCTTCTCGGCGACCATCACGACCACCGCGAACCCCCAGGCGAAGGCGATCGGCATGAGGTGTCGGAGCTCGGGCAAGTGAAACGGGCCGACACGCCAGGCGCCGGAGGCGATCAGCTCTCGATGGTCGGCGAGATAGCCGGCGAAGAACAGGGCGAGGGCGATCTTGGCGAACTCACCCGGCTGGAAGTTGATCGGCCCGAGACTGACCCAGATTCTTGCCCCGGCCTTTGTGGTGCCCACACCGGGGACGAGTGGCAACAGCAGCAGCGTCGCCCCGATCGCCAGAAAGCTCCACTGGTACCTGGCGAGGTCGGCCGCCCGTTGGACGATGATCAAGGTGGCGACGTAGGCGACGATGGCGACGAACGTCCACGTTGTCTGCAACCCGGCCGAACGTTCGCTGAGCCTGGCGATGATGACGTAGCCGATGCCGTGCAACAGCGCGGCGAGCGGGAGGATCGTGCCATCGGCACCCTTGGCGAGCACCCGATTGGCGACGTGGGCTACCACGAGGAGCCCGAGCAAGACGATGAGGAAGGGCACGAGGATTGGTGGGATCTCGGCGTTCTGGCCGAGCGATGCCAACGTGTAAGCGGCGGCGGTGATCGTCGCGGCCATCACGATGAGGCCCAGTTCGGTGCGTCGTCTTGCCGCGGCGATCGGTGTGGAGCTCATGGCCCTGAGGTGTTCGCGCCAGCGGTCGTGGAGTTCGGGTTCGATGTCGAAGTGGTGCTGCTGGTCGAACTCGTCGAACTCGTCGGCGACGTCGACGGGACCGTGCCGGGCTCGGTCACTGCCACGGTCGTTGTCGGTGAGAGCTTGTTGTCGTCACCGTTGCGCACGGCGACCGCGATGAGAGTGACGATGACGGTGAGCACCGCCGCAGCACCGAGCAGTTTGAGGAACCGCTTCTTTCCCCATCCACCGGAGGGAGCTGCGTCGCCGGGCGCGGCGAACGCCGCTGCGTCTGCACCGGCTACGCCGACCGCGACGGGCGTGAGGAAGCTGTCGGCGTCGGCGTCGATCATGGTCGACGTCGAGTCGGACCCCGGCCAGCCCGGCTCGGATTCGAGGCCGGTGTCGGCCGTCGTCGGCTCGACGCCCTGCAACACGTCGACCACAGCTACGTGCAGGAGTTGGTCAACACCGGCCACATCAGCGAAGACGAGGCGCGCACGCATCCGCGCCGCAACATCGTCACTCGCGCCCTCGGCATCGAGCCCACAGTGCGAGTCGACACATGGCTGGT
>DATAJN010000194.1:0-2413 GCA_036262105.1 Ilumatobacteraceae bacterium | reverse complement strand
GCGCGCTCGACATCACCGCCGAGCAGTTTCGCGGTGTGCTCGAGGTCAACGTCGTCGGGCCGCTGCTGCTCGTGCAGCAGCTTGCCGCCAACCTGCGCGCCGCGCAAGGCAAGGTGGCCAACATCTCGTCACAGGTGGGTTCGTTCGTGGTTGCGCAACGGATTGGCCGCGATGTCGCGTACACGGCGTCGAAGGCCGCGCTCAACATGGTGACGGTCAAGCAGTCACAGGTCTTGCGTGCCGACGGCGTGAGGGTCATCTGCCTGCATCCTGGATGGGTGCGCAGTGACATGGGCGGCAAAGGCGCAGACCTAGAGCCGTCCGAGGCCGCTGCCGGAATCGCTCGTGTTCTCGACGCCGTCACGATCGCCGACACCGGCTCGTTCTTCAACTGGGACGGCACTGTCCACCCCTGGTGAAGCATCGTCGGACGATCCGCGTAGCCACAGAATCGTACTGGAGCGCAGTATCAGCCGACGATGATCGAGGAGGGGTCGACCGTGACCTGGCTGTCGTAGAAGGTGACCTGCGGCTCCGATCCGTAGCGCGCCGCGACGCTGGTGCGCCAAGTCTCGTTGTACAGGGCGTCGGCCTGCTCGCGGCTGTCCCACAAGTACACCCCGCCCGCCGTTCGCCCGTCGTCGCTCAAGAGGAAATGTTTGCGGCGCAGGCCATCCACGTTCTGGTAGTTCGGTGCGCTTGCTTCGAACATCGCCCGAGCCTCATCGCTGGACAGGGGAACCGGAAGCGCGAAGTTCACGACGGCGACAATCATGCGCTCACCGTAGCCCGACGATCAGCCCACGGCTCGACGGCTTCCAGCGCCGCAGCAACCGAGATCAACAGATCGTCACGACCGAATGGAGCGATCAACTGCACACCGCGCGGTAGTCCGTCGGCCGGCCAACCGAGAGGCACATTGATTGCCGGCTGCCCCGTGACGTTGAAGGGCCTGGTGAATGCGCTGCCGCGGCCCGATTCGTACCCCTTGGTGTAGTCGCCGAGCACTGTCGGCCCGCCGGCCGTGGTTGGGGTGACCAGCACGTCGAAGCGCCTCCACCAATCCTCGGCAAGGTGGGTGTGTTCGATCAGCAGGCTTTGCGCTGCGAGCAGTTCGACACCATCGACGGCGCGGCCGGCAAGAGCGAGACGCCACGTGATTGGCTCGAGGTCGTCGGCCCCCAGCTGCCGTCCGAGTTTGGCCGACCAGGTGTCGACTTCGACGGCAAGATTGACGGCAAGAAGTGCGGCCGCGGCCTTCCAGAACGCGGGGTCAGACAGTGGGCTGGGACACGAGATCTCGACACCAAAGCCGAGACCCTCGAGCAGCGAGGCGCAGTGCTCGGCAGCCGACGCGTTCTCGGGATCGACGGAGCTGCCGCTGAACGCCTGCGTGCACAGCCCGACCCGAAGAGGCGGGCAGGGGCGCGACGTTGCCGGCAACAGACGCATTGCGCCGGGAACCGAAATGGCATCGAGCAGCGCGGCGGTGTCGCGGACCGAGCGAGTGACGACGCCCTCCGCGTTCATGCCAGTGCGCGCATCGCCGACGGTGCTGGCGATCGTGCGGCCGCGTGATGGCTTCAGACCGACGAGCCCACAGTGCGCGGCCGGAATGCGTATGGATCCCGAGATGTCGTTGGCGTGCGCTGCCGCGACGAGGCGGGCGGCGACTGCAGCGGCCGACCCGCCGGAGGACCCACCTGGGGTGCGCGACTGATCCCAAGGATTGTGCGTAGGCCCGAAGGCCTCGGGTTCGCACGTGCCGACACATGCCAGTTCCGGCGTGTTGGTGCGCCCCAGCGGGATGAGTCCGGCTGCACGGAACGCCAGCGCCAACGGCGCATCGCTCGACGCGTGGAAGTCGGCGTCGCGCAGGGCACGCATGCCCATGGTGTACGGCTCGCCCGCCTCGCGGCACCGGTAGTCCTTGAACAGGAACGGGACACCGCGAAAGGGGCCGTCGGGCAGCGCGCCCTCGGCATCCCGGCGTGCTCGCTCGTACTGACGGTGGACCATGACGTTGAGCTGTGGATCGAGTCGTTCGATCTGCTCGATCGCCTGCTCGACCAGCTCGCGCGGGTGCACCTGGTTGTTGCGAACCAGCTCGGCTTGAGCGGTCGCATCGAGATCAGTGAGGGAAGCGTCCACCGTTGACCAGGATCGTTTGCGCGCTGACGAACTTCGAGTCGTCACTGAGCAGGTAGCAGTACGTGCCAAGCAGGTCGTCGGGCTCCATCACCCGGCCGAGCGGGGTGGCAGTCGGGTCGTAGGTGCCCAGTACTGCGGAACCCTCGGTGGGCGTGAAGCCTGGGCCGACACAGTTGACGCGGATCTGTTGCGGGCCGAGTTCGAACGCCAACGTCTTGGTCATCGACACGACAGCACCCTTCGAGGCCACGTAGTGGAGAAA
>DATAJN010000193.1:0-9189 GCA_036262105.1 Ilumatobacteraceae bacterium | reverse complement strand
AGACCTTTGACCATTGTGGTTGGGCCCGCCCAGAGCACACACTCAACGTATGGGGCGCAGCGCCAAGCGGCTGTTCGATCGGCCCTGTCGGCCGTTTCGGCTCTCCTGCCGGTGGGGTCCGATGGCGCTGCGCCCCATACGTTGAGTGTGTGCTCTGGGCGGGCCCAACCACAATGGTCAAAGGTCTCGATCGATTGGGCATTGGCGTGTCTGGGTGAAGCTGAAGTGCCGATCCCGGAAGAGCCGCAAGCACGCGTCGACCATGTTCGCGTCGGAGCAGCTCGCGTCGACCGCGGAGCCACCCGGAAATCCGACGGACGGCAAGGCACCCCTTGGCTAACGTCGTCCCGTGCCCTCATTGTCGACGCTCCCGGTGTTCATCGCCGCCTCCATCGCCTTGCTGGTGATCCCCGGCCCTGCAGTGCTCTTCATCGTGGCCCGCAGCGGAGCGCAAGGGAGGCGTGCTGGCTTTGTATCTGTCGTGGGGGTACACACCGCATCGATCGTCCACGTCGGCGCGGCTGTGGCCGGTCTCTCTGCTGTTGTGGTCGCCTCGGCAATCGCCTTCACGGCGGTGAAGTTCATCGGTGGCTTGTACTTGATCTACCTCGGGGTCAAGTCGATTCGTGGGGCTCGTCGCCTGTCGGGCGCCGTCACTCCGACGCGACGGCCGGAGAAGCGTCTGTTTGCCGAGGCATTCGCCGTCAACCTGCTCAACCCGAAAGTTGCGCTCTTCTTCCTGGCGTTCCTACCGCAGTTCGTCGAACGAGGCCACGGAGCGATCTGGACACAGACGCTCGTGTTGGGCCTGGTGTACATCGCTCTCGGTCTGTGCTCGGACAGCATGTACGTGTTGATCGGGGCCCGCACGGGTTCGTGGATGAACGGGCGCGCCGAGCGACTGCGGGCGAGCCGATACGCCGAGGGTGGGATTCTGGTCGGCTTGGGCGTTCTCACCCTTGCCCTCCCGCATCACAAGACCAAATCCTGATCCCCGCGTTCTTGGGACACGCCGACGGTTCCGTGTAGCCGCGGAACACGACGTATCAACACGACGTATCGATCCGCGGCTGCACAGTTCAGACCGAGCACCCTGTTGGCGGAAGCTGTCGCGGCGAGCTAGCGGCCGGTGCTGCCGTCGATCAACTCGCGGATGATGTCGGCGTGGCCGGCGTGGCGCGCCGTCTCTTCCAGCAAGTGCATGAGCACCCAGCGGAGGTTGGCGGGGGCTTCGCTGGCTGCGAGGCCGCGGCACGGATCATCGAGACTCGTCGCCGACACGATGGCATCGACGCGCGCCCACGTGTGCCGGTAGGCGTCGATCGCTGCGGCGATCGTGTCGTCAGCGTTCACTGCATCGTCGAGCTCCGCGTCTTGCCCAAGAAAGCGCTGAACGATCCACAGTGTTTCGGCATGGGCGATGTGCTTCATCAGCCAGAGGAGCGTGGTGCCGCTGTCGACGAACTGTCGCCTCGCCGCGCCTTCATCGACGCCGTCAACCTTGCGCACGAGCGATTCGCGTTGGTACTGCAGGAGGGCCTGCAATGTCTGGCGTTCGTCGGAGACGAGTCGAGGAGGTTTCAGGTCGTTCACATCCTCACCTCCGGTCAGGGATGTGCCGGGCTGTCGAGCATCGACGGCACTTCGAACGCGACATCGTCGACGTAGCACCACAGCCAATCTTCACCGGTTTCGAAGCTCTGAACGATGGGATGACTCGTCGCGTGGAAGTGCGCTGTTGCATGACGCATCGGCGAACTGTCGCAGCAACCGATGTGACCACACAACGTGCATCGACGGAGGTGCAACCAGCGGCTACCGATCGCCAGGCAATCCTCGCAACCGGTCGAAGATGGGGCGACATCGGCCACGATGGTGTCGAGGTGAGAGCAATCCGGCATCACCATGAACACCGATCGTAACGAGTCGGTTCCGATGCCGGAGCCCAAACCGGTAACACGGGTACGGTCGCCGACGTCACGGAGTGCTTCAGGCAGTTCCGCTGACCGTGTCGTCCCACTCGGCGTCGAGTTCGTCGGTCGTCAGCGAACCAGCTACGACTTCGCCTTGGAGCATCCTGATGGCGTAGCGCTGCAGGAACTCGTTGGCTGGTGCAGGCAAGCCGTGCAATCGCGCCAGCAGAAGGATCTCACCGTTGAAGTAGTCGGTCTCGAGTGACGTCGCCCCCTTCATCAGGCTCTGCCAGGTGGAGCCGCCCAAGAACGTGTCGCCAGCGGGGATGTCGAACTGCATCTGAGCGGCGCGCGGCTTGTACAGCTCGGCGCGCTCGGGCGACTGCTCCCAGCGGATGCCTGCCGCCCCGTAGGCCCGCTTGCCTTCTTCGATGGCCGCGGCAACAACTCGCGCGCCGCGACCAGCAATGCCGCAGGCCGCGTCGGCAGCATTGCCGAGGTTGACCAACAACTTGCCGTACTTCTTGGTCATCACGTTGTCGTCGGCCTCGCACGAGATGCCCGGCGAGGCATCGAGCAGGGCGGCGAGCTCGACCGCTGTTTCGTCGACTCCAATCGGATAGCGACCGACATCGAGGATGGCGTTTACCGGCGCGCACAACACCGTGACCTCGCCGGCTCGTTCGAACTGAGCCGGTAGTTGGACGACCATGCCGTAGACCCGCGGAAAGCGGCGGAGGGCCATGCGCTCGTGCTCCACCCCGTTGGTAGCACACACGACCGGGACAGCAGCGTTCCAGTCGAGAAGTTCGGAATGGATTGCAGGGGTGTCTTGCGTCTTCGCCGTGATCAAAACGACATCGGCGGCAGTCGGGGCGAGCTGGTCGATCGAGGTGACGACATCTATGTCGATGACCTCCGTACCTCGTGCGGTGCGCAACGCAAGTCCGGATTCATGAATGGCGGCAGCGTGGGCCGGACGTGCGACGAGCACGACGTCGGCGGCACCCTGTCGGAGCCGTCCGCCGATCACGCTGCCGACCGCTCCCGCTCCGTAGATGATCACTCGCACGATCGGCATCGTACGGTGGGTCCGGGTCGGGCGCAGGATTGGCGAGGGAATGTACCGGGTACTGTTCACCGAGGCCACCCGGACGTGCTGGACTGGGCATTACAAAGGAGGGTCAATGATCGAAGGCGACCCACTTCGATTCCGCATCCCGGAGCCGCCGGCTCGCCCGGGCGAACGAGCCGACTTCTCGTACCTGGTCGTGCCCGCCGCGGGGAGCGCGCCACGTCCTGCCGTCGACACCGATCCGAGCGAGATGCGCGACCTCGCCTACTCGATGATCCGAGTGCTCGACGACGACGGCTCCGCCACCGGGCCCTGGGTTCCCGAGGTCGAGCCCGATGCGCTGTATCAGGGGCTGCGGGCGATGGTGATGACCCGCGCGTACGACGACCGCATGCTGACGGCACAACGGCAGGGCAAGACCTCGTTCTACATGCGCTGCACCGGCGAAGAGGCGATCGCTGTTGGTCACGCCCTGGAACTGGATCGCGACGACATGTTCTTCCCGACCTATCGCAATCAAGGTTGGCTCATCGCTCGCCGTTGGCCGCTGGTCGACATGATGTGCCAAGTGTTCTCCAACGAGAAGGACCGTCTCCACGGCCGGCAGATGCCGATCATGTACTCGGCCCGGGAAAGCGGTTTCTTCTCGATCTCCGGCAACCTCGGCACGCAGTACATCCAAGCGGTCGGCTGGGCAATGGCTTCGGCCATCAAAGGCGACACGCGGATCGCCTCCGGTGTCGTCGGCGAAGGAACGACAGCTGCGGCCGACTTCCACCACGCCCTGACGTTCGCCACCACGTATCAGGCGCCGGTGATCCTCAACGTGGTCAACAACCAGTGGGCGATCTCCACGTTCCAGGGCATCTCCGGTGGAATCCACTCAACCTTCGCTGGGCGCGCTATCGGTCATGGCATCCCTGCGTTGCGCGTCGACGGCAACGACTACCTCGCCGTGATAGCGGCCACGCGTTGGGCCGCACAACGAGCCCGCGCCAACCTCGGGCCGACCTTGATCGAGTGGGTCACGTACCGAGCAGCCGCCCATTCGACGTCCGACGACCCGTCCCGCTACCGCCCTGCCGACGAATGGAAGTCGTGGCCGCTCGGCGACCCGATCGAACGGCTCAAGAACCATCTCATCGTTCGCGGCGAGTGGTCCGACGACAAGCATGGCGACCTGGTCGCCGACGTCGGCCGCGAGGTGTCGGCCGCAGCGAAAGAAGCCGAGACCTACGGCACGCTCCTCGACGGTCGAGTGGCCAGCGCAAAGAGCATCTTCGAGGACGTCTTCAAGGTGATGCCTCAGCATCTGCAACGCCAACGGCGTCAGATGGAGGACGAGCGATGAGCATGATGGCGATGAACGCGGCAATTCGCTCGGCGATGGACGTGATGATGGAGCGCGACGACAACGTCGTGTTGTTCGGTGAAGACATCGGCTACTTCGGCGGCGTGTTCCGCTGCACGGAGGGGCTGCAGGCCAAGTACGGCAGTGAGCGGGTTTTCGACACACCGATCGCCGAAGGTGGCATCGTCGGCGCCGCTGTGGGCATGGGGGCGTACGGCCTGCGTCCGGTGATCGAGATCCAGTTCGCCGACTACGTCTACCCCGGCCTCGACCAGTTGATCTCCGAAGCGGCGCGACTGCGCTACCGATCGAGTGCGGAGTTCACCGCGCCGATCACCGTGCGCATGCCGTGCGGCGGAGGCATCCACGGCGGGCAGACCCACAGCCAGAGCCCGGAGAGCCTGTTCACCCACGTGTGCGGGTTGACCACCGTCATCCCCTCCAACCCGTTCGATGCCAAGGGGTTGTTGATCGCCTCGATCGAAGACGACGATCCGGTGATCTTCCTCGAGCCGAAGCGGATCTACAACGGGCCGTTCGACGGTCACCACGAAAAGCCGATCGTGCCGTGGGCGAATCACCCACTCGGTGAGGTGCCCGACGGCTACTACCGCGTCGAGCTCGGCGCAGCGGCGGTGCGGAGGCCGGGCGACGACCTCACCGTGCTCGCCTACGGCACCATGGTCCACGTCGCCGAGGCTGCCGCCGACGAGACAGGGATCGATGCGGAGATCATCGACCTGCGCACCTTGCTACCGCTCGACACCGACACGATCGAGGCGTCGGTGCGCAAGACGGGTCGGTGCGTCATCATCCACGAGGCGACACGAACCAGCGGGTTCGGAGCCGAGCTGTCGGCAACGGTGCAGGAGCTGTGCTTCTACCATCTCGAGGCACCGATCGAGCGCGTCACCGGCTGGGACACGCCGTATCCCCACGCCCAGGAATGGGACTACTTCCCCGGACCCGCCCGAGTCGGGGCGGCCTTCAAGCGAGTGATGGCGGCGTGACGTGAGCGAATACGTGGTGAAACTGCCCGACGTCGGCGAAGGAATCGCCGAAGCCGAGATCGTCGAGTGGCATGTGAACGTCGGCGACACGATCGCCGAGGATCAGGTGATGGTCGAGGTGATGACCGACAAGGCGACGGTCGAACTGCCCTCCCCCGTGGCCGGCGTCGTCACATCGGTCGGCGCCGCCGTTGGTGAGATCCTCCAAGTCGGCTCACCGCTGATCCGGATCGACACGGGCAACGGAGTGACCGTTGAGGTTCCACCTGCTGCGGAGCCCGCCGATTCGCCGCCTGCTCAGGCGCCACCGGCGCCAGTCGCTGCAGCACCCGGTCCACCGGAAGAATCCGCTGAAGCACTCGCCGCCGAGGCACCAGCAACCGAACGAACCACTGCGCCGACGGCGGCGCCTGCAGTGCGCCAACGCGCCGCGACGCTGGGAATCGATCTCGCCGGCATCACCCCCACCGGACCCGACGGGCGCGTCACGCACGCCGACGTCGACGCTCAGCTGTCGCGGGCCCGAGCAACGGCGGGCAAGGCCAGCCCGATCACCGACGACGTCGTCGACGCCGTGCCGGTCGTCGGCCTGCGGCGCAACATCGCCCAGCGGATGCAAATCGCCAAGGAACGCATCCCGCACTTCACCTACGTCGAGGAGGTCGATGTCACCGACGTCGAACGCCTACGCGCCAAGCTGAACGAGCAACAAAGCGACGACGCAGCGAAGCTCACCGTCCTGCCGTTCCTGATGCGCGCGGTGGTAGTCGCTGTCAGAGACTTCCCGCAAGTGAACGCCAGGTACGACGACGAGAACGGTGTCGTCAACCGTCATCGATCGGTCCATCTCGGCATTGCTGCGCAAACGCCCAAGGGCCTGATGGTTCCCGTCGTCATGAACGCCGACGCTCGCGATCTGTGGGACAGCGCCGCGGAGGTCGCCCGACTGGCCACGGCAGCACGCACCAACAAGGTCACCCTCGAGGAGTTGACCGGCTCGACGATCACGATCACCAGCCTCGGGTCGTTGGGTGGGATCGTGTCGACCCCGATCATCAACTATCCCGAGGTGGCCATCGTCGGCGTCAACAAGATCGCCACCCGGCCCGTCTACGTCGACGGGGTGCTGCTTCCCCGACAGATCATGAACCTGTCGTCCTCGTTCGACCATCGTGTGGTCGACGGCGCCGATGCCGCAGCGTTCATCCAACGGATCAAGACCCTTCTGGAGTCCCCGGCGCTTCTGTTCATCAACTAGCAGCTTGCGCCTGCCATGCTGGTGAATCCATGAGCGTCGCTGCACCAACCCTCACCGGCACCCACGTCCAACTCGAGCAGTTGTCCCCGGATTTCGCTGAGGAGTTGACCGCCGCCGGCAACGAAGACCGATCGACGTATGCGTGGACCGCAGTGCCGCCGACGGTCGAAGGAATGAGGGGTTACATCACCGGCCTGCTCGGCGATCAGCAAGCGCGCAGCGCTGTGCCATTCGTTCAACGGCGGCTCAGCGACGGTGCTCTGGTCGGGTGCACCCGGTATCTCCGTCTCGAATGGTGGGGCGGCCACGACTTGCCCGACGAGGTCGAGATCGGCGGCACGTGGCTGGCGGCCACGGCGCAGCGCACACCGATCAACACGGAGGCGAAGTACCTGTTGTTGGGCAACGCGTTCGACGCCTGGAACGTGCACCGCGTCTCGATCTGCACCGACGCCCGGAACACTCTGAGCCGAACAGCGATCCTGCGAATCGGGGCAACGTTCGAAGGGATCTTGCGCAGTCATCGCGGCTCATACGCCGTCGGTGAGGAGAACCTCGTCGCTCGAGACTCGGCGATGTACTCGGTGATCCGCAGTGACTGGCCGGCGGTCAAGCGCGGCCTGGAAGACAGACTGCGATGACCGAATTGGCAGGAGAGCGGCCGGTGATGCTGGTGACGGGTGGAAGCCGGGGCATCGGCGCGGCGATCTGCCGGCTCGCCGCCGCCGCGGGATACACCGTGGTCGTCAACTACGCGGCCAGTGCCCGCATCGCCACAGTCCTGGCCGAGGAGATCGGCAACGAGTCGTTCGCGGTACAAGCCGACGTGGCCGACGAGGGCGCCGTGGCGTCGATGTTTTCGACGATCGACGAGCGCTGCGGTCGCCTCGACGTGTTGGTCAACAACGCCGGCATCGCAGGGAGCTTCGGCACGCTCGACACGTACACGGTCGAGGCGCTCGATCGACTGTGGGCCGTCAACCTCACCGGACCCTTCATCTGCGCGCGGGAGGCCGCCCAACGAATGCGTGACGGCGGGCGAGGCGGTGCGATCGTCAACATCTCGTCGAAGGCGGCCGTGTTGGGTGGCCCCAACGAATGGGTGCACTATGCGGCCTCGAAGGGAGCGATCGACACGATGACGATCGGTCTCGCCAAAGAGTTGGCTCCGTACAGCATCCGTGTCAACGCCGTCCGGCCGGGCCTGATCGCCAGCGATTTCCACCTCTATGCCACACCGGGACGCGTCGAACGGATGGTGCCTCTGGTTCCCTTGCAGCGCGTCGGCACCCCGGAAGAGGTGGCCGAGGCGGTGCTGTGGCTGGCCTCGCCGGCCGCCAGCTACGTGACCGGTGCGTTCATCGAGGTCACCGGAGGTCGTTGACCCTCGGCGACTTGCACCATGTGGCGCACCCACAGCCCCACGGCGATGGTCGCGATGCAAGCTCCCAAGGTGACAGGCGGTAGTACGCCCGGCCCGTGAGCGTCGAAGAGCTGTCCGAGCGTCCACGGCATGACCAGACCGCCCAGCCCGGCGGCGCCGATGAAGGCCGACGTCGCCGCGCCCGACAGGGCAAAGTGCGATTCCGCGTAACCGATCATCGAGGCGAACTGCGGCGCGATCGCGAAGCCGAACAGGAAGGTGACGAGCCACAGGCCGATGTTTCCGCCGTTGACGATGACCAGCAGCAGCGACGAGAAAAGAGCAACCGACATCGACCCGGTCAGCATCCACCCAGGGCTGAATCGACCAGCGAGCCAGATCGAGGCGAGTCGCCCGAGGGAGAAACCGACCCAGAAGGTGGCCGTCACTCCCGTCGCTGTGTTGGCACCGCCATAGCCGATCTCTTCCACGTAGGAGTGGATCCAGTTGGCGAAGCCAATCTCGAGTGCGACGTAGACGAAGAAGAACAGGGCGACCACGGCCAACTGGCCACGACGGCTCATGGAGACCGACGTCGCCTCCGGCGGGCGCTCGGCGGCGCGGGTCTTCATCGGCGGCGGGATCCTGAACAGCTTGACCGCGCAGATGGCAGCCAGCAACGCAAGCGGCACGACGATCGGCCACAGCGAGTGGCTCCAGGCGATCGCTCGGTTGGTCATCAATGGCGACGCCAGCGCACCCAGCGCGAAGAAGAGGTGCAAAGCGTTGAGCGCAGCGCCTGGTGAGTCGGGGCGGCTCCACACCACCAACGTGTTGCCGGAGACGTCGCCGATACCGGATACGACGCCGAGCACCGAGAACACCCCGACCATCGCCACGAGGTCGCGGAGTTGGGAGATCACAGCGATGTTGACCAGCGAGACGATCATGCAGAGCGCCCACATCCGGTGACCGATGCCGCGATCGAGACCCCGACCACCGAGGAAGGAACCAAGCATGTAGCCGATCGATTGCCCGACGAATATGAGGGCGATCCCGCCATTGTCGGTTCCGACGCGATCGCGGAGATGGGACAATGCCGTGCCGGCAAACGTGAGCGATGCGCCCAGGCCCAGGAACCCGACCATGTAAACCCAAACAGGGACGTCGCGGTGTCCCTGCGATTCCATCACGATGATCGTAGAGGCGCCACTAACGT
>DATAJN010000192.1:0-10688 GCA_036262105.1 Ilumatobacteraceae bacterium | reverse complement strand
CGTGAGTGACGATGACTCGGTCGCTGCATCGGTATCGGCCGCGGCAGACTCGCTGGGCGGCCTCGACATCGTCATCAACAACGCAGGAATCGGAGCGCAAGGCACGGTCGAGACCAACTCACTCGATGAATGGCGCAGAGTGTTCGAGATCAACGTGTTCGGCATGGTGCGTGTCATGCGAGCGGCGCTTCCACACCTGCGTCGTTCGTCGCACGCCGCGGTCGTGAACACCTGCTCCATCGCCGCCACAGCAGGATTGCCAGAACGAGCCGTCTACAGCGCCAGCAAAGGCGCCGTTCTTTCGCTGACACTGGCCATGGCAGCAGATCACCTCCACGAGGGCATTCGCGTGAACTGTGTGAACCCCGGCACCACAGACACCCCGTGGGTCGGACGACTGCTCGACAGCGCGCCCGACCCTGCCGCGGAGCGCGCCGCTCTCGAGGCCCGCCAACCCACCGGTCGGCTCGTCACAGCCGACGAAGTGGCGGCCGCGGTCTTGTACCTTGCGGGCCCGTCAGCCGGGGCGACAACAGGCACCTCACTTGCTGTCGACGGTGGTATGGCTGGTCTACGTCTGCGCCCCCGCTGACTCTGACGTAGCCGTCGCGAAGAAACCGCTTGACCTTCAAGTTGGCCTGAAGGTTTACGCTTGCCGAGTGACCACTGCGTACAGAATCAAGGACATTGCCGATCGAAGCGGTTTCACCGCGGCGACCTTGCGCTACTACGAAGGCATCGGTTTGCTCCCGGAGTCGAACCGAAGTCCCGCCGGATACCGGCTCTACGACGACCACACCCTTGATCGCCTGGCGTTCATCGCCCGCGCCAAGCAACTCGGATGCAGCCTCGACGAGATCGCCGATCTCACGATCGCGTGGGACGGCGGACAGTGCGGCCCAATTCAGGACCGGCTCCGCGAAGTCGTCACCGACAAGCTCGCGAGCGCACGGCAACAGATCGTCGAACTGATGACGCTCACCAGTGAACTGCAGCAGGCCGCGGCAACCCTCGAACTGCACCGACCCGACGGTCCGTGCGACGACCTGTGCGGTTGCGTCTCTGAAGCGACTGTCGACACGCCGGAGTCGTCGCAGTCCGTGATGTTCGGACGGAAGGAGCGCTCCACAGCATCTCCTCCGATTGCCTGCACGCTCGCATCACAGTCGATGCGCGGCCGTCTCGACGAATGGCAGGCGTTGCTTGCCCACGCTACCGAGCGTGGAGACGTCGACGAGGGTGTACGGGTCACGTTCGGCTCGGCGACCCCACTCGACGAGCTGATTCGGCTGACCACCGCTGAACAGGATTGCTGTCAGTTCTTCAACTTCACCATCACGGTCGACACTCGCGGAGTCGCGCTGGAAGTGCGCGCTCCAGCCGATGCGCGGGACGTGCTGCACGGGTTGTTCGGAAGTCCGGCATGAGCACCAAGAGGCAAAACGCGGTTCTCATCGGTGGCGGCGCGGCCGCCTGCGCAGCCTGCTGCGCCGGGCCGATCATCGGGTTCCTCGCGGCAATTGGGCTGGGCACGGTCGTCGGGGTGGCGCTATTCGGAGCGATCGCGCTCGCCATTGGCGCAAGTGCCGTTGTCATCGTTCTGCGCCGTCGCCAGGCGTCCGCTTGCACGCCGCCTGGCGCATCGGTCGACCTGGAGATGCCGACCATCCGCACCCGCCGGTGATTCTGTGGGAAGTGTCGCGCCGCGCGAAACTTCGTACGTGAAGAAGCGATCGAGGGCTCGTCGCGACGCCTCCGGGGTAACGAGGACGTTCGGCAGCACCGCAGTGGCCGGCAGCGCAGCGACGGTGGGCAGTGTCGCGGTAGCGGGCAGTTCGGCAACAGCCGGGAGCGTTGCAGTCGCAGGCAGCGTCGCGACCGCCGGAAGCGTCGCAGTCGCAGGCAGCGCCGCCACTGCGGGCAGCGTTGCCGTGGCGGGCAGCGTGGCGACGGCGGGCAGTGTCGGGGTGGCCGGCAGCGTGCTCACCATCTTCAGCTCTGGCATTCGCGGCTGCATTGCCACGCTCGCCTGCCTGCGCTGTCGGCGTTGCATTGCCTGCGTCGCCTGCATCGATTGCACCGACTGCATCGGGTGTGTTGGCTGCGTCGGTCTCAGAGGGGCCGTGGGCCGGCGGGGTCGGCAGCGACCGGACCGGTGAGGCGCTTGTAGAAGATCGTCGTGTCGACGAGGCCGCCGTCCGGCCACAGCGCGTACCCGGGTATCGCGCCAACTCGCTGCCAGCCGAGACGTTCGTACAGTCGTTCGGCGTCGGCGCTGGCGGTGTCGAGCACCAGCAGATCCTTGCCGGCTTCGAACGCCGCCGCCTCGGCGGCACGCATCAGTGCCTCACCCAACCCGCGATGACGCGCCCGGCGATGCACGAGCATCTTGGAGACCTCGCCGCGGTGCGGCTGGTTCTCGGGCGCACCGAGTACAACCTGGACCGTCCCGACGACGGCGCCGCTGTCAAGATTCTCGGCAACAAGCACCATTCGCTCGCCCCGAGTCGCGCTCTCCAGCGCGCTCGCCCAATACGCCTCGGCGCGATCCTGGCCGAGGGGCAGCATGAAACCAACGGAGGCCCCACCTTCCGTGCAGTCGATGAGCACGCCGGCCAGCGCTGCGGCCAAGCCCGGCTCGGCGACCGCCCGCCGGATGACGAACTCGCCGCTCAAGCGGTCCTCCTCGCCGGCACCGGTTCGGCGACGATCACCACGGCGTGACGGTGGGAAACGGACACGGTTGCCCACGCTAACGGTTGTCCGACGCCGACCACGGACGCGAGTCAACTGCCTGTCTAACGTGAGGCGATGAGCTTCGATGTGCCGGATCCTGACCTCACACCCGACCAGATGGTGGCCCGAGCCGTCGCGCTCCGTTCACGTCTGCGCGACGACCAAGCTCAGACCGAGGAGAACAGCCGGTACTCCAAGGACATGCACGACACGTTCACCGAAGCCGGCTTCTACCGAATCCTCCAACCGCGCAGGTTCGGCGGTCATGAGTTCGACCCGCGCACCTTCTACCGGACGATCATCGAGATCGCCCGTGGCTGCCCATCGACAGGTTGGATGCTGTGCCTCGGCGCCGGCCACGCCCTGCAAGTCGGATCATGCTTCAGCGAGGCCGCTCAGGCCGAGATCTTCGGTGCGGACGGACATTTCGTTGCTCCGTTGAGCGTCGGCAACTTTCCAGGTGTCCGGCCGGCCCGCTCTGTCGATGGTGGGTATCGGGTGAGTGGGAAGTGGCGATATGCCTCGGGCGTGCCCTACTCCACACACTTCATGGGGCTGGCCGACGTCGAGGGGTCCGATCCTGCCGGCCTGCTCGTGGTTGTGCCCCGCGAGAGCTACGAGGTGCTCGACGACTGGGGCGACTTGATCGGCTTGAAGGGTTCGGGCTCGAACAGCGTCGCGATCGACGATGCGTTCGTACCAACACATCACACCGTTGCCGCAGCTCAGCTCTGGGGCGAATGGCCGCTGACCACCGAGTTGCTCCCCGGCGCGGCGATCCATGCCAACCCGATGTACACCGGTGGGTTCATGGCGTTCGCGATTTCCGAGCTGGCGGTCGTGCAGGTCGGTGCGGCACGCGGGATGCTCGACGAGTACGAGGAACTTCTCCGCGCCACGGTGACCAACTCGATGAGCGGGAACAGCACGACGAAGCGCTGCACCGACCCCGACTTCCAGCGTTCCTACGGCTTGGCACTCGGATGGGTCGACGCCGCGCACGCCATCATGATGCGCTCCGGCGAGCTCTACATGCAGAACGCAACGAGGGCGATGGAAACTGGCCGCCAGGTCTCGACGGAAGATCACTGGCGCGTCTACGGGATGGTGCAGACCGCCGCCCGGCTGTCGTGGGAAGCCGGTGAGTTGTTGTTCCGAACGGCCGGGTCCGGATCAGCGCTCGATGGCAGGCGCATTCAGCGTTACTGGCGCGATCTCTGCGCCTTCCGGTCGAACACGACGCATCAATTCGACTTTCGTGCGCGAACCGTTGCGCAGGCCAGGTTCGGTCTGCCCATCGAGAGGATTTAGCCGAGCCCGGCGGCGTCGACGAGTCTCGAGCTATCGAGCTAACCCGACAAGGTGGCAAGGTCGGCGGCGGCCTTGTCGAGCCGCTCCTCAGCCGCGGTCTGTTCAGCTTCGGCGACGCGCATCTCTTTCTCCGCCTCGCGCACGGCCTTTCTCGCCGAGTCGACTCTTCGTTCGGTGGCCGCCAAGTCTCGTTTGGCAGCGGCGACATCCTGGCGCGCTTGCCGAGTCCGCGCTGTCCGCTCGGCACGGGTCGGCATGACCGGACTGTCGTCGGGTGGAGCGCTGGCCGTCTGGCGGCCACCCACTCGTGGCTTGGCGTTCTTGGGACGTGGCGTTGCGGGCTGGTTTCCAGCCGTCACCTCCACGTCGGCGAAGGCACCGAAGCCCCAAGCGTCATCTGGAAGGTCGCGCAGCGTCGCGTCGATCCAGCCTTCGACGACGTCCGCGTGGCGTGACAGTTGGTCGACCATGCCGCGGATCTCGGCACGTCGAGCCTCCGCACCGCGCTCCCATCGCGCCAACGCCGACACGGCACGATCGACCAGGGCTTCGAGCTCCGTTCGGCGGTTCATGCTGGCGGTGGACAGCGCTGCTGAATCACTCCCTCCTGCTTGGATCTTGGCCAGCTCCGCCGTCGCACTCACGATGCCATTTACTGCCTCAGCGTCGTCGCCGGCCGCCAGCACGGCCCACAGCGACAGGTTGGGATGCTTGAGGGATCGATAGAAGTCGGCCCGAGTTCGGTCTCCCTCGGCACGCGCTTGTTTGACCAGACGCGCTCGTTCGGCGACATATTCATCCGGTGCCACCCGCAGCAGCACTCGAGCGTCAGCAGAGTCGGTGGCCATGGAGACGTAGGTTCGCACATCAAGCAGCGCTCCTCGCCAACGCAAGCAGAACCGCAGCATGGGCTCAAACCTGCGATCCGCATCTAAGGTGAGCAGGATTCGCGGCGCGGCGATCGTGCCGCATCCAGGTCGGGAGGGCACAGGAAGGGTCACGATGACGGAGCCGGGCAGCGATCAGGTGCGCTCGGAAGTGCTCGCTCGCGCGGCAACTGCGCTCGCGGCCGCGAACGACGTCATGGAGGTGGCCGAGGCCTTGATCCGCGTCCTGTGCCCGGCCGTGGCGGATGGCTGCGAGATCGCGCTGCAGGCCCAGGACGGTGAGGTCTGGCGCATTGCTTCAGGTCCCGGCGAGATGACGTCGCGTCTTCGCACGCGCGTACCCCCAGCCGACGATCATCCGCTTCGGCGTGCCGTTGCCGGCGAGTTCCTTGTCATCAACGCGGACAACGATCCGCAGCAGCGACTGTTCGGCCCGGCGGCTCAACCCACCAGCGCTCGAGGCCTTGGCCTGCGTTCGGCCGTGATCGCTCCGATGGCGTCGGGTACTGCGATCATCGGCGCCCTCGGCGTCGCCATGGGATCTTCGGGCCGACAGTTCTCCACGGAGGACCAGGAGCTCGTGCGCATCGTCGCCCAGCTGACGGGCCGAACGATCGACAACCTGCAATCAGCGGAACTGCAACGGCGTGTCACCGCCCGTTTGCGCACAGCCGGCGCGATCGGAGCCCTCTTCGCCGAAGCCCAACAGGCCGACGACATCGCCGAGATCTTGATTCGACGCGGCGGCGAAGAACTCGGAGCGCGCTCGGGCATGGCGTACCTGCTCGACCAGGAGATGCTGCGATTGGTCGCCTACTTCGGTCATCCCGCGGACCGCGTCGAGCGATGGCGATCGGTCTCGACCGAGGCCGGCACTCCACTCGGTGACGTGATGGCGGGCAAGCTCCCATCGATCTGGTTGGAAAGCCTCGATGACGTTCTGTCGTGGTACCCATCGGTCGGCGAGGTCGACGGCTCGGCCGAGCGCTCCCTCGCCGCCGTGCGACTTGCGCATGGGCGAAGCATCGTCGGTGCTGTGTTCTGGACGTTCGACGTCGCTCGCCGATTCAACGATGCCGATCGTGGATTCGTGGAGCTGATCGCCGAGCAAGCCGCGGCGGCGATCGGGCGGGCGCGCGCTACCGCTGAAGCTGCGCGTGCTCTGCAAGACCTCCTGGAGATCGAGCAGGGTCAACGGGCTATCGCTCGCACTCTGCAGGCCAGCCTGCTCCCACGCACCCTTCCGGACATCGAAGGCTTCGAGCTGCACGTGGAGTACTGGCCGGCATTGACCGACATGGAGGTGGGCGGCGACTTCTACGACGTGTTCCCGATCGACGACCGGCGTTGGGGCATGGTGATCGGCGATGTCTGCGGCAAGGGTGCCGCAGCCGCGGCCGTCACCGGAACCGCCCGACACTCCCTCCGCGCTGCGGCAACGCACATCCGCGACGAGACCAGGGTCATCCAATGGGTGCACGAAGCGATCGTCGCCCAAGCCGACGCGCCATACATCACCATGGCGTACGCCGTCCTCGACTCCGGAGACGACGCGACGCTGCGCGTCGTGCTCGCCGGGCACGATCGGGGCATTCGTATCGGCGCCGACGGGGAGGTCCGCGACCTCGGTGAGTACGGCACGTTGCTTGGTGTCATTCCCCCGATCGTCGAGGTCGACTCGATCGCGATCGCGCCGGGTGATCTCGTCGTGTTCCACACCGACGGCGTGACCGATGCTCCTCGGGGCGAGGCGCTGCGTCGCGCCGATCTCATCGATCTCATCGTCGGGCTTCGGGCGGGAACGCTCGAAGAGATCGGTCGAGGTGTTCGTGACGCGCTCGATGCCCGCCGTCCCGATGGCGATCGCGACGACACGGCACTGCTGTTGCTGCGACGCCTTTGATCCGCTCTCGATCGCCGTCAACGGGTCGGGACCTCGGCGCCGGCTGAAGGCAGCTACGTAGGATGTGCGCGGTGGGGCAGGGCAAGGGGGCACTGGGACGACGAGTCGACGCTGTCGTCGATGTCATGCGTTCTCCGGATCTCCGTCGCCTGCAGCTCGGCTGGGCTGCGTACTTCCTCGTCGATGGGATCTCGCTGGTCGGCCTCTCTGTGTGGGCGTTTCGACATGGAGGCACGTCGGCAGTGGGTTTCGTGGGATTGGTGCGCCTGCTTCCAGGTGCCATCGCCCTTCCCTTCGGCGCCTGGGCAGCCGATCGTTTCTCGCGCCGTCGCGTCGTGTCGATCGTGTTCCTCGTGATGACCGTCGCCCAGGCAGCCATTGTTGTCGCGCTCGCGTCCGATGCACCAGCCGCTGCCGTCTATCTCCTCGTCGCGCTCAACAGCGTCGCCGGCACGCCCTACCGGCCCGCTCACTTGGCGCTCGCCCCACTGTTGGCTCGCTCGCCGGCGGAACTGGTCGCGATGAACGTCACGGCTGGAACCCTCGAAGGGGTGGTCACGTTTCTCGGCCCGGCGCTCGCCGCGTTCTTGCTGTTGAGCGTCGCACCCTCATACGTGGTTGCGGTTTCTGCGCTCGCCGCACTCGGCGGCTTGGTCGCGGTCGCAGGCATCAACGTCGGTGCCGACCCGTCGAAGGCAATGCGCCGGACCCGTGATCGACCAAGGGATGCACTGATGGGTGGCCTCGTCGAACTGCGCGACAACACCGACCTGGCGATCATCGTCGGCTGCTTCGTCGCCCAGATCTTCGTGCGCGGCCTTCTCGGCGTGCTCCTCGTCTCGGTCTCCTTCGACCTGATACACGCCGGTGGCAGTGGTGTGGGCTGGCTCGCGGCGGCGATGGGCATGGGCGGAATCGTGGGAGCCGGCTACGCCGTGACCTTGACGGGGAAGCGACGCCTCGGCAAGCCACTCGCGCTCGCACTCGTTCTCTGGGGCTTGCCCATTGCCGTGATCGGCTTGGTGCCCAACACAGCCGTCGCCGTGGCAGCGCTGGTGACCGTCGGGCTTGGCAATGCCGTTCTCGACGTTTCCGGGTTCACGCTGATCCAGCGCCTCGGAATCGATCGCACGCTTGGGCGGGTGTTCGGCGTGCTCTACACGTTCGGCATCGCGATGGGCGGTCTCGGCTCGGTAGCTGCACCAGCGCTGATCTCGGGGCTCGGCCTGCGAACCGTGTTGATCGTTGTCGGCTCGATCCTGCCCGCGCTCGTACTCGTTCTGTTGCCGAGGCTTCGTTCCATCGACGACCGTTCCGAGCCCCTACCGGAAGTACTTGCGCTGCTCGCTGGCATCCCGCTGCTCTCACCACTGCCGCCGACCACGCTCGAGAAGTTGGCGGCCCGATCGGCGATGGCCGAGAAGTCAGCCGGGGACACCATTGTGGCGGAAGGTGACCCCGGCGATCTCTTCTACGTCATCGCCGACGGTGAGGTCGAGGTGTCACGCGCCGGGCGAAGCCTCGGCACGCTCGGTCCCGGGGATCAGTTCGGCGAGATCGCCCTCATCCGCGACACCACCCGCACGGCAACCGTCGTCGCCAACCGCCCCACCCGGCTGGTCACGATCGACGGGCGCGATTTCGTCGACGCTCTGTCGAGCTCGGAGGCCGCTCTGTCGATCGGGTGGAGCGTGACCGACGAACTGCTGAGTCGCGGCGAGGTAGCTTGAGCTGCGTGACCATCCCGGTTGAAACACCGTTGTTGCGCAAGATCCGCGAGTCGGTCATCGGTGACGATCAAGTGATGGACGGGCCGTACGGACCACACCGCATCACGTATGCCGACTACACGGCATCGGGCCGCGCCTTGAGCTTCATCGAGGACTTCATCCGCGACGAAGTCCTCCCGCGCTATGCCAACACCCACACCGAGTCATCCGGAACCGGTCTGCAGACCACGCGGTTGCGGGAAGATGCCCGGCGGATCATCCGCGATGCGGTGGGTGGTGACGACAGCGACTGCGTGATCTTCTGCGGCTCGGGTGCGACCGGCGCAGTCGACAAGTTGATCGGGATCATGAACCTGCGGTTGCCGGCCGACCTCGAGGATCGCTACCACCTCTCACAGCTCATCCCGCCCGCCGATCGCCCCGTCGTATTCGTCGGGCCGTTCGAACATCACTCCAACGAGCTCCCCTGGCGTGAGTCGATCGCCGACGTCATCACCATCCCGGAGGACGCCGACGGTCACATCGATCTGGCAAGGCTGGAGACGGAGCTCATCGCCCACGCCGGCCGCTCGATGAAGATCGGGTCGTTCTCGGCAGCATCCAACGTGACGGGCATCGTGTCGAACACGTGTGCAATCGCCGATCTGTTGCACCGGCACGGGGCCCTGTCGTTCTGGGATTTCGCATGTGCCGCGCCCTACGTCGACATCGAGATGTACCCGCAATGCGCCGAGCACCCGCTGGCGCAGAAGGACGCCGTGTTCATCAGTCCGCACAAGTTCGTCGGCGGGCCGGGAACTCCAGGTGTCCTCGTGGTCAAGCGCTCGCTCTTGCACAACCGTGTGCCCGATGTGGTCGGCGGCGGAACAGTGACCTACGTCAACCCCACCGAGCACCGTTACCTCGACGACCCCGTTCATCGTGAGGAAGGCGGCACGCCGGCGATCATCGAGTCGATCCGGGCCGGAATGGTGTTCCAGCTGAAGCAAGCCGTTGGTGTGGCCACGATCAAGGAGCACGAGGAGTCGTACTGGCATCGGGCAGTGGCCGCGTGGTCGACCAATCCTGCAATCCAGGTGCTCGGCAACACCCACGCCGACCGGCTTTCGATCCTCTCCTTCCTCGTGAAACGACCTGACGGTCGCTTCCTGCATCACAACTTCGTCGTCGCGCTGCTCAGTGATCTGTTCGGGATTCAATCCCGTGGCGGTTGTTCGTGCGCGGGCCCATACGGCCACCGCCTCCTCGGCATCGACATCGAGCGATCACACGAGTTCGAACGCGAGATCACACTCGGCTGCGAGGGGATCAAACCCGGCTGGACCCGGGTGAGCTTCAACTACTTCATCTCCGAAACCGTGTTCCAGTACCTCGTCGATGCCGTCGACTTGGTCGCCGAACATGGATGGAAGCTGCTCCCCGACTACCGGTTCAATCCAGCATCAGGGTTGTGGCACCACCACGACGGCGCCGTCGAGCCCCCGCTGCGACTCTCGCAGCTGTCGTACGACCCGACCACCGGCGAGTTGATTCGGCCATCGCTCGAGTGCGTCCGTGCGCCGGAAAGTGCCCTGGCCGGGTATCTCGACGCTGCCAGAGCGATGATGGAGGCTGCTCCGGTCTGGGCGCAAACCGATCCACAAGCCGGTGCTCTGTCCGAGGCCTTCGAGCATCTGCGCTGGTTCGAGCTGCCAGCCGGCTCTCTCGTGGCATCAGCATCCGGCGACCCTCATTGAGCGACACGCGGTAACGTCGCAAGCCGTGTTCGCCAACCGCGTCGATGCCGGTCGGCGTCTGGTCGCGAAGTTGGAGCATCTTCGCGGCAGATCCCCGGTGGTCCTCGGTTTGCCGCGTGGGGGCGTGCCAGTGGCGCTCGAAGTCGCCCGAGCACTCAAAGCTCCGCTGGACGTGATCGTGGTTCGCAAGCTTGGTGTGCCGATCCAGCCCGAGCTCGCCATGGGCGCCATCGGAGAGGGAGGGGTACGGGTGATCAACGAGGACGTCGTCCGCCTCGCTCACGTGTCGCTGTCGGAGCTGGACGAAGTGGAGTCGCGAGAGCGCATCGAACTGGATCGCCGCATCAGTCGATTCCGCGGCGATCGACCACGCCAACCACTCACC
>DATAJN010000191.1:0-3999 GCA_036262105.1 Ilumatobacteraceae bacterium | reverse complement strand
GAACGCGGCGAAGCGGTCGGCTGCGGTGGCATGTGGTGGTGCCTGCTTCTCGTCGGCGAACGACGCGCTGCGACCTACCGTGGCGAACCGGCTCTGCAGCATCTCCAACGCGGTGGCGTACAGATCCGGGGCGAGATCGGTCGACATGCCGGTGGCCTTGGCGAGATCCCAGGCGTGGGCCAGTTGATCCGTCGATCGAGCGAGGACGGCGAAGTGACCCTGGAACTCACCGATCTTCAAGGTGTAGATGCGATCGAGTCCGCCCTCCGCCTCGAACGCTGCAGCGGCACCCTCTGCGGAAGCTGCGTATGCAGCGGATAGATCGTCGCCGATCACGTCCTCGCCATCGTGCGTCGGGTTGCCGGCGACGCGGCGGTTGCCACCGATGATGTGTTCGAGCACCTGTCGAACGTTCCACTCGTCGCAAGGAGTCGCCAACTCGAACTGTGATCGATCGATCTTGTCGACGACGCGTTGAGCGACGCCCAACGCCTGACGATGGAAGGCCAGAGGGTCCATCGGACCAGTTTCGCATGCGCGCCTCCGATTCCATTCACGGCACAATCGCGCCGGGAAAGGCCGATTCGCTACAGTCGGCCGGGCATGCGCATCGTGGTTGACGACCAGCCCATCGACTACGCGGAGGGCGATTCCGTGGCCGTGGCGATCGTTCGCGCCGGCCAGCATCCGCAGCATGGCGGAACGTTGTGCCTGGCCGGTGACTGCGGCAACTGTTGCGCGGAGATCGACGGCATCGCTTTCACACGCACCTGCCTCACGATGGCCCAGCCTGGCTTGCGGGTGAAACGGCATCCGGCAGTCGGCGCTCCCCCGCTTCACCTCGAACCGCCGATCAACCCGGTTGCGTCTCCGAGCCACACGACGGCGTCGGTACGGCGCGACCGCGCCGACCTCGTGATCATCGGAGCGGGACGCTCGGGAACGAGCGCAGCAAACACGGCACGCGCTGAAGGTCGAGAGGTCAAGGTGCTCGCCGCCGAGTTGGGTCACGACGTGGTCGGCGTGTACCCCGGCCCGGTTGTGATCGCCCGGTTGGCGAATGGCGACATGCTCCACGTCCACGCCCACGACGTGGTCATCGCCACCGGTGCTGCCGAAGTCCATCCGGTCTGCGACGGGAACATGCTCCGCGGGATCTACACGGCCAGGGCCGCCGAACTGCTGATTGCCGGCGGTGTCGATCTCGGTGTCGTGGCGATGGTGGATCTCGAGCACCTTGTCGGCATCGAAGGCGCCGATGGACAAGTCACCGGAGTTGTCACCGACGACGGCAGTTCGACCTCGTGCAACACGGTGGTCATCGCCGCGGGGTATACCTCGCCACGCGACCTGCTGGCGCGGATGGTCAGCGACCCGCATGTTCAGGCCGCCGGTCCAGCGGCGTCCAACTTCGAGCTACCGCCGTGCCCTACCGTCGGCGTCGTTTGCCCCTGTTCGAAAGTGACCGTCGATGATCTACAGATGGTGTGGGACAAGGGGTTCCAGCACATCGAGCTGATCAAGCGCGCCGCGCTGTGCGGCACGGGAACCTGCCAGGGCGGCGTGTGCATGCCACACCTTCGTGCGTTCGTCGCCACCAAGTCGGGTCAACCCACCGCGCCGTTCACCGGTCGGCCGGCTTCGCGCCAGTTGACGATCGGCGAAGCCGCCGCGGACGTCTTCCTCGACCCGTTCCGGCGCACTGCTCTGCACGATGAGCACATCGCCCAGGGAGCACGCATGGACCGATTCGGTGGTTGGTGGCGGCCGTGGAACTATGGCGATTTCCTCGACGAGTACTGGGCCGTACGTGAAGGTGTGTCGCTCGGCGACGTGTCGACGCTCGGCAAGATGATCGTGTCGGGACCCGATGTCGTCGAAGCGCTGGAGCGGATCTACCCGACGACCATCCACGACATCCGTCCCGGTCGCAGTCGCTACGTCCTGCTGCTCAACGAGCGCGGTCATCTCATCGACGACGGCATGGTCTGTCGCGAGCCAAGAAGCGACGGAGACGATCGGTTCGTGCTCACCTTTACTTCAGGTGGCGCATCGTTCGCCGAGGCGTGGATCCGCGACTGGATCGAGTCGTGGGGGCTCGACGTCCATGTGCTCGACCGCACACTGGCCCTCGGTGCGATCAACGTCACCGGGCCGCTGGCCGCTGAGCTCCTTCGTCGCGTGGGGCTCGACGAACCGCCACGCTTCCTGCAACACGTTCACGCCGATGTTGCCGGCATTCCCTGCCACGTGCTGCGGTTGTCGTTCACGGGCGAGGCCAGCTTCGAACTGCACCACCCGCGCACTCATTCGGTCGAGCTGTGGCAGGCGTTGATGGCCGCCGGTAGCGATCTCGGTGTACGGCCACACGGGCTGCAGGCTCTCTTCGCCCTTCGCCTGGAGAAGGGCCACGTGATCGTCGGCATGGACACCGAGATGGACTCGACACCCCGCCGCCTCGACATGGACTGGGCAGTCAAGCTCGACAAGGCCGACTTCATCGGCCGCACCGCATTGTTGCGCACCGCCGACCTCGACGATCGTCGCCGCCTGTTCGGCATGACGATGGACGGGCCGGCGCCGGTCGAGGGTGCGCCGATCTGGGTCGGCGGCGAGATCGTCGGTCACGTCACGTCGAGCTTCCAGTCGCCGGGGCTGGGCAAGACGGTCATGCTCGGCTGGCAGAAGCACACGCCATTCGCCGACACGGTGACCATCGACGACCGCCAGGCAACCGTGACCCACCCTCCGTTCTACGACCCGGAAGGTGCCCGTGCGCGCGCCTGAGCCGTTGACCGGCGTGCGAGTGGTTGCCCGACCGGCAGCACTCGACGCTGTGGTAGCGCCCGTTGGGGGAACCGTGCTGCGCATCGCCCCCGACGACGCCATCGTCACCGGCACGGCGGTTCTCACCGTCGACGATCCATACGCGATCGTCGAACCCGAGTACGCGTTCGTTCAGTGGCGCCTGACGCCCGCTGAGTTCGACCGAATCAGGCGGCACATCGAATGGCCACTGCCGACCGCTGGGGCGCTCGGTCAGGGACTGATCGCTTACGTGCCGGCCAAGATCGTGATCGCTTCCGACCACGTGCTGCTGATCGTCTCGGCGAGCTTGGCCGACGACCTGTCGGAGCGTCTCTGGTGAACGAGTTCGTCGAGACGCTGCTGGAGCTCACATGGCACGAGCCCAAGCCGAGCTACGACGTGGTGATCATCGGTGGCGGCGGCCACGGACTGGCAACCGCGTACTACCTGGCGACTCGCCACGGGATCACCAACGTCGCAGTCGTCGAGGCCGACTACATCGGCTCCGGCAACTCCGGACGCAACACGACGATCATCCGCGCCAACTACGGCATCCCCGAGTCGATCCGCTTCTACAGCCACAGCGTCGATCTCTACCGCAACCTGGAAGCAGAGACCGGTTGCTGGATCATGCACGCCAACAAGGGCCTCATCTGGATGGCTCACACAGAGTCGGGGATGCGTGCCGAGCGGTCGCGTGTTCAGCTCAACAACGCCTGTGGCGTCGAGACCGCCCTGATCGACCCGATGGAGATCAAGCGACTGTGCCCGCAGATCGACCTCAGCGGCGGCGGGCGTTACCCAGTGCTGGGCGCGTCGTTCCACGTTCCCGGGTCCACGGCCCGCCACGACCGTGTCGTGTGGGCCTACGCCCAAGGTGCGATGCGCCGCGGCGTTCACGTGCTCCAGGGCACCGCCGTCACTGGACTGCTGCGCGACGGTGATCGTGTGGTGGGCGTGAAGACTTCGCGCGGCGACATCTCCGCCGGTGTGGTGATGAGCGCAGTCGGCGGCGACGTCTCGACCATCGCCGCACACGCCGGGCTTCGTCTGCCGGTCCGCACCCATCCGTTGCAAGCCTTCGTCACCAACGGCTACTCGCAGGGCCTCGGCCCGATCGTCTCGTCGACCGATCTGCTGTGCTACGTCTCTCAAACCGCACGAGGGCAGATGCTGATCGGTCACGAGTTC
>DATAJN010000190.1:0-5304 GCA_036262105.1 Ilumatobacteraceae bacterium | reverse complement strand
CTGCCCGCACGGCGTGGATCGGCTCGACGAACACGGCGTAGCCCGCCATCCCTCTCGGTGTCAGTGTGACGCCTCCGCATCGGCTGGCAGCGGCCGCCAACTCCGAGTCACGACGAGCGAGCGCCGTGTCACGGGCTACAGGATCGGGCCACGGCCCGTCGACGTCGGCCACTAGCACCGCGCGTCGCTGCACCGTAGGGCCGACCGTGATCATCAACGTCCGATCCTGGGCGAGGATCCGCCGCTCCATCTCCTGCAGCTGCGGCGACGGGTCGATCCCCAGCCCTTCAACGAGAGCCGTCCGGGTTCGCCCGTACGCCCGCAACGCCTCGCTCTGCCGGCCGGACCGGTAGAGCGCCAGCATATGCATGGCCCGGAGGTTCTCCCGGAAAGGATGCTCCACCGTCAACGCGTCCAGCTCGGCGACGACCTCCCGATTCCGGCCCGCCCGCATGTCGGCATCGATGCGTGCCTCGAGCGCGGTCAGACGGACCTCGTTCAGTCGCGTGATCTCCCCGTCGAGGGAGCCGTGGCCCTCCACGTCGGCATATGGATGGCCGCGCCACATCAACAGGGCGTACCGCAGCCCGCCCGCCACCTCGTCCGGCGCGACCAGGGCAGTGGCGGCTCGGTAAGCGTCCTCGAACTCGACCACGTCGGTCGTCGAGCCTGTGGATCGCAGCACATACCCATCGCCTTGGCGCACGACCACGTCGCCCAGCGTGCGGCGCAAGTTCGAGACGTAGGTGTGCATCGTCGCTCGGTTGTTCGGGGCGGCGTCCTCGCCGTACATGGCCTGTAGCAGCCGGTCGACCGACACCGGCCGTCCGGCGGCGGCGATGAGGACGGCGAGCACGACTCGCTGCTTGGGTCCTCCCACGAACTGCAGCTCGCCGTCGTCGGCAACGACGTCCAGCGGGCCGAGTACGCGATACCTCACGGCTGAGCCGACCTCTCCCCTCGTAGCAGCCCCCGACGGTTCACGGGTTCATAGTGCGCCCCGTTCCTCAAAAACCGTTGAACGGCACCGAAGACGCTGGTGAGCGGCGCGAAGCCGATCACCGAACCCTCCGCTGCTGACACACGCCCCCCATGTAAGCATGGCAGCACAACCGGATGTTCCTGTTGATCACCAGGACGGATGCTCTCCCGCCTCTCGCGTGCAGCCGGATTTTGAGTGCCCGTTGAGCCCGAGTCCAACGCGGATTTGGTGGACAGGCCCACCGTGACGCGCAGCCCGCGTCGACGGGACCGAAACGATGGAGGTACGTGATGGGAAACGGAAAAGGAATTGGAATGAAGGCGAGATGGACCTGGCCGGTGGTTCTCGCGCTCCTCGGCGTTGCCGTCCACGGGGGACCAGCGGGCGCGACGCCTGCGACGACGCCAGGCTTCAAAGGCACAACGCTGGCCAACGCCACATTCGATGAGATCGAGTCCCACGTGGTCTCCAGAGACTCGAAGCCGCACTGGCGGGAGACGATCAAGACGCATGGGCTGTCGGACCTCTACGTCCAGCAGAATACGTGGGACCCCACCGTCTGCAACGGGTGCATACCTAGCACTGGCTGGCACACTCATCCCGGCCCTAGCCTTGTGATCGTCACCCAGGGCAGCGTGACTGCCTACGACGGAGACGATCCAGAGTGCACGCCACACGTCTATACGGCGAACACGCCGAACAACTCGTTCATCGACCCCGGCGATGGCAATGTACACATCCTCCGAGACGAGAGCGGCGCTCCGGCGCAGACGATCGCGGTGCAACTCATTCCGTCAGGAGCGCAACGACGGCAGGACGTCAGCGCTCCCGGCAACTGCCCGTTCTAAGTCCTTAGTCGGACTGGAGGGGCGGAGGAGCCGCCCCTCCAGTGACCGCGTGTAAGGATGCCGGCGTGGAACCGCCCGTCCCCGGGTCGATCTTGCCCGACGAGGTTACGGCGGTCGGCCCGTTGAGCGTGGTGAGTCAAACCATGATCGCCGTTCTCGCATCCGAACTCAATCGGCTCGCTGTGCGGTACTGGCTGATGGGTGGTTGGGCGGTCGACGGTCATCTGGGGCGCGTGACGCGTGAGCATTCCGACATCGACTTCGCCGTGTACCTCGATGACCGGCCTTCGTTCGTGGCCGCTGTTGCTGCGCACGGGTACACGCCGACTCCCGGGGTGGAGCCGGCGGGCGAGTTCTTCGCAGGTGGGCCGCGGCCCCTCGAGGTCACGTATCTGGTCGCGACGCCGGACGGCGAGGTCTTCACGCCCGGGTTCCAACACTGGCCGTACCTCACCGGCTCGTTCGGCGACGAGCGCATCGACATCGCCGGGGTTCCGGTTCCAATCATGTCGATCGAAGGATTGTTGGACACAAAGGAGAACTGGCAACACCACATCGGCGAACCGCCACGCCCGCACGACATCGCCGACATCGATGCTCTCCGCGGGTCCCGGCCAGACTCTCCCGCGTGAGCCCTCCTCGGGCGGCGGCTCCGGAACTCTGTTGGACGATTTCTGCGTCGGAGACCCAGCATAGAGTGGCTGCGTCGCGACGGTACGCGACGGCAGGAGGTGGAAGATGACGCACATTCCGGACGACAAGTTCCGAGTCTTCATCAGCCACAAGCACGAAGACCACGAGTTCGCCACGACTGTGGCCAAATCGCTGCGGAGTGTCTCGACCGCGCTCGAATGTTTCGTCTCGGGGTCGGACATCAGCGCGGGCACCGACTGGAACCATGAGATCCGCGAGGCGTTGAAGCGGAGCCACCTCCTCGTGCTTCTTTTCACCAACCCGACGCAGAGTTGGGACTGGTGCCTGTACGAGGCGGGTTTGTTCACGCGTCTCGACGAGGAGAACGTGCACGCAGTCGTGTCGTTGTTTCATCCTGATGGATCGGCACCACGGGTTCTGGACAACCTGCAGGGAGTGCCAGCTACTCAGGTCGAACTGTTCGAGTTCCTCGAGAATCTGTGCAAGTCGACGTGGCGTGTGAGCGACGACTGGCGCAAGGGTCCGCTCAACAGTCGCGTTCGGCCCGAGGTGCTCCAGGCGGCTGCGGCGCAAATCGAGGTCGCATTTCCGGCGGCGAGAAGCCGGGCCGCGCATCATCCGTGCCATCGGCTCGTCCTCGACTTGAGTAGCGCGATCGATAGTAGGGACGGCATCCCGGATGATGCCCGTGTCGTCGAAGGTCCAGGGGCGACGGAGACCTACACGCTCTCGCTGTTTCAGGTGGCGAGCGGAGAACGCGCACGCACGTGGGGTGAACTGGTCGCGGCCCTCGACGGCGCGGATGCCCCATGGCGGCGTCAACTTGACCGACGATTCGTGGCCGCTCTCCGGGGGGAGCTGTTTGCGCCGACCACGGCAACGTTGCGGGCGTTCGCCCTTGAACAGCGCCACCGCCGCCACTATCGACCGATCATCTATGAGATCATTCGAGCACCGGCGTCGAGCCGTGACGGCGTGGCTCCGTCAGCGCGACCGCCGCTCGCCGTCACGATCGTTCTCGATCCGCAGGTCAGTCCGTCTCAAACGCCGAGTCCCGCGCTCAATCTGGTGCGAATCCACGCGCGGTTCAAGGCGGAGGTGTTCGACGTCTTCAGCGGTTCGGTTGTGCTTCGCAGTGGTTCAGGGTCCGACATCTTCAACGAGGTGAGGGAAGCGTTTCAGATCATCTACGAGGAAGCCGAACGGTTCCGCGTGTTCGAACGCGGCGAACTCGAACATGTATACGGCGACGCATACAAGGGGAGCGCGACCCAGGAGTTGTGTGACGATTGGGATGCCAAGCTTCATCAGCTCGAGACGGCGCTCGCCGCACGGGACGCGAGAACTGTCGAAGCTCTATTGGACCAGATGCGGGAACTGAATCGTCTTTCCTCGCTGGCGGCAACTCGGCGGTATCTACTCACCCTCGAGACCGACTAGGAACGGCACGACATCTGATGACTGACTGGGCTTCGAAACGGAAGTCGCACTTCCAGAATCGCGCCCATGCAAATCCATCGCGCGGCGATCGAGAAGCGAACGCAGAGCCGGCGATCTGTGCGCCGACGAGGACAGCGCAGTGCGACGTGTGTACGTCGGCCTGCACAATTCCTGCACGGGATTCGGCGACACGTGGCGAGATTCGACGGACCAGCCGGACGGGACGGACGGCGGCAGCGGACGTGCACAGATCCTGCTGCACAGATCCTGCACAGGCTGACGAAGTCCACCCGTGGGAATCGGGGTTCAAGGACACGGTCACCGCGTAACCGGGTGAGGTGACGCGAACCAGGGGCGAAGTTCGAAACGGCGAGCCAGTTCGTGTGGCACTGCTACATCGTCGAGCACGAGGACAACTGAAATGATTCGGGAGTCGTTGAGGAACTCAGCTGTGCCGGGTGATCGATCGCCCGCTGACAACCGACGGCTCGATGATCATCCAGCGGTCCTTCGGCCCAGGCACCCAGGGATGCGTCGACGCCTCGATCAATCGATTGCGCAGCTCGTCGTCGACAACCTCCCACAAGTGGCCGCGGACCAAGACGCTCCACCCTGACTCGGCAACAGCGTCGAAGTGGTCTGCCTCGAACGCCACACGGACGCCGCTGCCCAGGTCGTGCAGCATCGAATCGCCGGCTGTGCGAAAGGCGATCCTCCCATCGACAACCATGCTGTTGACCGGCAACACGATCGGATCGTCGTCGTAGACGAACCCGACTCTGCCGACGGCGACACTGCTGGCGAGACGCCAGCAGACGGCTTCTTCGACATCGTCGTAGTTCACGATGTACTGGTGCTCGCCGGAACTGCTCTCCACGGAGTCGCTAGGTGGTTGTGCGTTCATAGAACTGGAAGCCTCTCATTTCATGCACACGGAACCGCCGGTCCAGTATGACGTACCGGCGCGATGCCGTGGGTCTGTATGCGCGACCCCCGGGCTCTCGGCCACCGCGACCGGTGCGGAAGTGGGCGATGATGTCCCCATGAGGGTCATGTTCACGTCGAGTCCTGGTCGCGGCCACATCCATCCGATGGTGCCGTTGGCTGAGGCATTGGTCCAGCGTCGTGACGATGTGCTGTGGGCGACTGGAGCGCAGGAATGCGACCGCCTACAGCGAGACGGTTTCCAGGCGACGCCTGCCGGGCTCGACGAGCGTGCCCGAGTGGCCGAATACTTCCGGCGTTACCCCGAGATCCAGGAGATGCCGAACAGGCGCGGGAACCCGTACTCATCCCTCTGCTCGCCCCGCATCTCCTGGATCTCGGGGTAGCGCCGGAAGTATTCGGCCATTCGGGCACGCTCGTCGAGCCCGGCAGGCG
>DATAJN010000189.1:0-3691 GCA_036262105.1 Ilumatobacteraceae bacterium | reverse complement strand
GTGCGTGACGTGGTGCCGCTCGTGTTGCAGGATCCGACGCGCGCCGTGTTCCAGTCGATGCTGTTCTCCAAGATCGTGCCGAACTGCAAGAAGCTCGGCCTGCTCGATCGCAACGACAAGTGGCTTCGCCACCGCTTCGAGGAGATGGGGGTCATCCAGTTCGAGGATTGGGAAGACACCGGCGAGGAGTACCTCAAGTTCGAGCTCGGCGCCGAGGCCCCCGCCATCTAACCCTGTGGAGTGTTTCGCGCCCAGGGGGGTGCCCTCGTAACACTCCACTCCGTAGTTCGGGAGTCGGACCTAGGACTTGATGAACTCGGCCAGCTGACGGCGCCATTCGACCGAGCACTTGTCGGCGGCGACGCTGACCAGCGTTGTCTGATCGAGGGGCAGTACGCCGTCGAGTTGTTCGAGCATCCGCTTGTCTTCGGCGCCGATCGCCAGGTCGAAACGAATGACCTCTTCGGCCGACATCGAGAAATCGTCGTTGCGCCACACCACGAACGTGAAGTACGACGTGACGTCGTCGATGGGGGTCGACAGCAGCAACAGCACGTGCTCGAGGCCGGAGTCGTAGCAGATGGTGCTGCGCACCATGAACGGCAGGCTGAAGCCCGACGTCATCACTCGGTGCACGACCTTCTCCGTCTGCCCGCTCACCAGTGCGCCGGTGGAGTTGTTGGCGAGGACTTCGTAGCGGTATCCGAGGAACTCGTTGTCGAGCGACTGGAGCTCGAAGCGCGGCACGTGTGTGTCTTGCGCCCGGCCGAACGTCCCGGTGTGCACGAACGGGAAGTGGGTGATGTCGAGGAAGTTGTCGACCATGCGGGTGGCCGACACTCGCCAGATCTCGACCGGTGTGTTGATCCGCCGGAACGTGGGATCGTCCTCCTGAACGATGTGGGGGATCGGTGCAGAGGGGATTCCGAGGCACACCCACACGAGGCCGTAGCGCTCGTCGCACTCATACGTGGCGAGATGGGCCCGCGGTGGGGGTGGTACCCCTTCTGCCGCCGACGGTACGCGCACGCAACGACCCTCGTCGGCGAACGTCCAGCCGTGGTACGGGCAGGTGAGGCAGCCGTCCTCGACCGTGCCCGCCGACAACGGGGCCTCTCGATGTGGGCATCGGTCAGGAGCCGCTAGTACCGAGCCCGACGGAGTGCGCCACAGCACGACCTGGCGACCGAGCAGTGTGACGGCCACGGGCCGGGTGGCAACTTCGACCGAGCGGGCGACCGGATGCCACGAGTTGGCCACCGCCTCGCTGGAGCACAGGATCCCGTTCATGGCAACGACGCTATCCACGTGATCGGCGCAGGGAAGAGGTCAGCGGGCATCGACGTGAGGCCAGACGTGGGGGATGGTGATGCCGGCGCGCCCGAGCAAGGAAGCCTGCTGCACCTGGGCAGCACGGCGCAACTCGGGGGCGTCGACCGTGACGCACGTTCCGTCGCGGATGACCGGTTGACCGGCAACGTACACGTCGCGAACCGACCGGCCATCGGTGCCCCAGACCAGTTGCAGGCCCACATCCCCGCGTGGCGACCAGCCCCAGTTGGTTGCATCGTGCACGACGATGTCCGCCTGCTTGCCGACCTCCAACGAGCCGATCCGATCGGCCATGCCAATGGCTTCCGCACCGGCGATCGTCGCCAGTTCGAACACCTGATGGGCGCCGAACCTCTGGGGATCGATGCGCCCGTCGCGAGCCAGTCCGGCAGCGAGCGCCGCGGCTCGCAAGATGTCTGCGACATCACCGGCGTTGGCCGCGTCGCAACCCAAGGCAACGCGCCCACCGCGCTCGACGATCTCGGCGTGACGGCCAACGCGGGTGACCCCCTGCCCGAGACGGAGGTACGCCCAAGGGCAGTAGGCGATAGCTGTGCGAGTTGCCAGAACCAGATCGATCTCCTCGTCGTCGAACCACACCCCGTGGGCGAGCAGGAGGTGCGGCCCGAGAACCCCGAGGTCGTTCAGGTGGGTGACGGGTCGCTTACCCGTGCGGGCGAGGTAACGCTCGGGGTCTGATGAGGTTGGCGACAGGTGCATGGTCATGCCGGTGGCCGACGAGCGGGCGAGATCGGCAGCGCCGGCGAGCAACTCGTCACTCGCCAGGTCGTGGCCGACGAGTGTGACCCAACCCTCGATCAACCCGCCTCGCGGAAAGCCTTCGAGCACCGCCTGCTGACGTTCGAGTACCTCGGTGACCGTGCCGGTGAAGGGACCCTGCTCGATGTCCCAACCCCACGTCCCGATGGTGCCGCGTATGCCGACGGATTGCATGGCTTTGGCGACGCGGTCGGGATGGGCAACAGTGCCGGCCTCGATCACCGTGGTGACGCCGTTCTGAGCCGACTCGATGGCCGACAGTGTCGCGGACACCTCGTCGTCGACCGCGGTGTGTTCGGCGTGGATAGGGACCGACCACTCGAAGATCGACACGCCAGGCGCGAGGAGGTCTGGAATGCAGCTGCGCACCAGCGGGTCGCCGGTGAGGTGCTGGTGGGCGTTGATCATCCCCGGAGTGACGACGCAGTCCGTGGCGTCGATCACGGTTGCCTCGGGATGGGCGGCGCGGAGCTCGGCCGTGGAGCCGACCGCAGCGATGGTGTCGCCGGAGACTGCAACCGAACCCCCGACCAGGACTTGGCGCGTGCCGTTCATCGTGACGACATCTCCGCCGGCGATGATCAGGTCCATGTTGTCACCGTGAACGATTCTGGTCTGATGGTCAGACCATACTGCAACTAGGCTGGGACAATGGATCGCAGTTCGCCCCCAGCGTCACTACTCACACACATCGCTCTTCCGGTGCGCAACCTCGATGCCACGCTGGCCTTCTACGACAAGTACACGACCTTGGTCAACATCCACGAGCGATTCGACCCCGACACCGACATGCGTTCGGTGTGGCTCGCCAACGCACGGGACATCACGGCGGCCGCGGCCCGATTCGTGATCGTGCTGATCTGCGGCAAGCTGCCCACGAAGATCACCGGTGACATCAAAGAGGAGTACGGCTTCCTTCGCTCGATCAGCCACCTCGGCATCTCACTGGAGACCCGCGAAGAGGTCGACCAGATCGCGGCAATGGCCAAGGAAGAGGGCTGCCTGTTGCTGGGTCCGATGTATCGCAACGAGGTGGTCGGGTACATCTGCGTCATCACCGATCCGGATGGCAACAACCTCGAGTTCTCCGTCGAGCAGGTGCTCGGCTAGGGCTAACGCGCCTGTGGCACGTGCGAGCCGCCCGACATCGGGTGCCGTCTCGTCGTTGTCCTGACGCGGGATGTTGCTATTCCGAGAATGCGACGGGCATTGGTAGCCCCATGCACTACGACGATTCGCGGCCTGCCGAGCGAGGTGGTGCTCGAGCCCGGTGAGGACCCAATCGGTCGACGTAACGCTGTGAACCTCGACTCGGTCGAGAGCGTTTCGATCGCCATCCTCGTGGAACGACTCGGGCGACTGAGCGATGCTCGGATGCGGGAGATCTGGGCAGCTCTCGAAGTGGCTATTGACTGTTCGGACTGAACGACTTCGACGCGACGATGCATTGCTGAAAGCCGATCGGCTCGATCAGTCGCAGGTCGACGAAACCGGCGCTGCGCAACCAGCCGGCGAACTCGTCACTGGCGAACGTGAAACCGTTGAGGGTGCTGGCCATCATCGTCGCCCCCATGAGAAC
>DATAJN010000188.1:0-5424 GCA_036262105.1 Ilumatobacteraceae bacterium | reverse complement strand
GCATCGCGGCCATCGAGCGCCACCGACACCGGGAATCCCGAGGTCCACCCGTCGAGGCTGGTGCTGTAGACCTGCTCAGCGCCCTTGTGCACGCCCGCTTCCTTCAGCAGATCCGCCAGCAACACGCCCTGGAAGGATGCGTTGGAGATGTACTCACCGCCGACCTCGTTCGACACGCAGCACAACGTGACGATCCGCTCGACCTGGGGTCGGGCCAACAGGTCGTCGTAGCTCAGAGAGATCGGCCGGTCGACCATGCCCGTGATGTCAACCTTCCAAGTCGGCAAATTGATCCGCGGGAAGGAGAGCGCCGTGTCGATGCGGTAGAACTCGCTGTTCGGTGTGATGAAGGACGTGAGCGGGTCGACCGTGGCATCGGCAGGTACGGGTTGCCCGGCGCCACCGGGCGCGAACACGCCGGGCAGCAAGTCGGGAATTGCCTGGCGGATCGTTTCGACTCGGCGTCGCTCGATGATCTGGGCGATCCCACCGGCCACCACTGCTGTTACGGCCGCCGAACCGGTCGACACGAGGAAGCGTCGACGATCCCAGCCGAGGGGAGCACGCGATGGGCCAGGTGTCTGCACGGCGCCGGACGTCGTCGGCCCCAGGAGCAGGATGAGCAGTGGGATGCCGACAGCGGTGCCGACCAGTGGCGGGAGCGCGGCGGACACCGACTCGCCGGGCCGATGCCACGCGGCAAGCGCGCCCATCAATCCGAACGCACCGATCCCGATGACCCCCGCGATCAGCCACCGCGTCGCCAGAACGCCGACGATCACCGCGGCGATCGCCAGCGTGATGATGATCCCGATGCGAAGCGCCAGCTTGTCGTTGGTACCGAACCACTGGATGGCCAGTTCCTTGAGCCAGGGTGGAACGCGGTCGATGAACTCGCTGCCCACTGCATCGATCGGCGACACGACAGCCATCACGCCCGCCGTGAACATGCCGACGGTGACGGCGACCGCCCCTGCGACCACGCCGGCGATCGCCCCGTACGGACGTGGCGTCGTCGATTGGGGAGGTGCCGGGTCGGTCATCTCGAGAATGCGATTGTTCTGATGGATCAGATTCTCGCAGTAGAGGGCTCGGCGGTGGTGGCGGCCTCGTTAGCGACTATCCATCGGCAGGTAGTCGCGGACCCCCGAGCCCGTGTACCACTGCCGCGGACGGCTGATCTTCTGATCCTTGTCGGCGAGGAGCTCCTGCCAGTGGGCGAGCCATCCGGCAGTACGGGGGATGGCGAACAGCACCGTGAACATCGCCACCGGGAAGCCGAGCGCCTGGTAGATCAGGCCTGAGTAGAAGTCGACGTTGGGGTACAGCTTGCGGCTGGTGAAGTAGTCGTCGCTGAGCGCGACCTCTTCGAGCTTGAGGGCGATGTCGAGCAACGGGTTCTTGCCCGTGACCTCGAACACCTCTTCCGCGGTCCGCTTGATGATGGTGGCCCGTGGGTCGTAGTGCTTGTAGACCCGGTGCCCGAAACCAATCAGGCGATGGCCCTTGCCGGACTTGACGTCTTTGAGGAACGCCGGCACCTCGTCCATCGAGCCGATCTCGGTGAGCATGCGCACCACGGCCTCGTTGGCGCCACCGTGCAACGGACCGTAGAGCGCCGACGCTGCCGACGCGGCGGCTGAATACGGATCGGCGTGGCTGGAGCCGACGACTCGCATCGCTGTGGTGCCGCAGTTCTGCTCATGATCGGCGTGCAGGATGAACAACACATCCATGGCCCGCTCGAGTCGTGGGTCGACCTCGTACGAGCCGATCTTCCACATCATGTTCAAGAAGTTGGCAGGGAAGCTGAGGTTGTTGTCGGGGTATACGAAAGGCAGCCCGACGGAGAACCGGTAGCACATGGCCGCGAGCGTGGGCATCTTGGCGATCAGCCGCAGGATCTGCTTGTCGCGACTGCTCTTGTCTTCGATGAACTTGGCGTCGTTGTAGAAGGTGCCCAGTGCAGCGATCGAGCTGACCAGCATGCCCATCGGGTGGGCGTCGTAGTGGAACCCGTCGACGAAACGCTTGCGCATGTTCTCGTGGATGAAGGTGTGACTCGTCACGTCGATCCTCCACTGCTCGAGCTGCGCGGCGTTGGGCAGTTCGCCGTTCAACAGGAGGTAGGCGACCTCGAGGTACGTGCTGTGCTCGGCCAGCTGCTCGATCGGATACCCGCGGTATCGGAGGATGCCGGCCTCTCCGTCGAGGTAGGTGATCGCGCTCTGGCATGCCGCGGTCTGCATGTAGGAGGGGTCGTAGATGAACAACGACGGGTCGAGCTCGTGCACAGCTGCGGCCGGGAAGATGTTGTCGGTGATCGGCACCGTGACCTGCTTTCCGGTGCGATCGTCGATGATGGTGATGGTGTCGGGCATGTGGTTCCCCTAGATGACACGGATGTCGTTGCGGGGGCTTTCTCCCCTAGTCGCGAGACTAGCGGCGGTCGATGGAATCGGTCCCAGCGGTGCACCTCGGTGAGCGCGCGTCAGTTCCTTACGCCCGCGGCGCGGCCAGAGCGCGGCGCCGACGGGCGATGTGGACGGTTGCGGTTCCCGCCAGCGCGAGAGCCGAGGCGGTGATCGTCAGCCCATGAGCGTTCGATCCGGTGGCGACGAGCGAGGGTATTGCCACGTCGACGACCAACCGATCGGGGTTCGTCAGTGTGAAGACTCGAAATCCGGACTGAGCAGTCAGTCCGAGACCGAACGACACCGTGCCTTCGAAGTCACCCGCCCCTGCGATCTCGCGAAGTTCTGCGAACAACGGAGTCTGACGGCCTTGAGGTGCGGCAGGAGCCCCGATCTGATCGCTGGCCACCGAGTGCATGGCCACGGCGATGAACGCCCCTCCCTGGAGCTGCACCGGCTGATCCGACGGATCGGTGGTGACCGCGGGGACGTAGCTGACGTTGTAGCCGGGAACGTGAGACGAAAAGTTGAACACGACTCGATCGAACGTGGCGTGGTGTCCGACCTCGACCGATAGAAGTTGCGGCAGCCCAGCCGGGGCGACGTTGGCGTCGGGCACCGATACCGGCTCACTCGAGAACTCATCCGCTGCGGCGGCGGGCGACGCGCCCGTGGCCACGACTGCCAGACCGACTAGCACCACGCGTGAAT
The DNA here is from genome assembly GCA_036262105.1 of Ilumatobacteraceae bacterium. GTDB lineage: Bacteria > Actinomycetota > Acidimicrobiia > Acidimicrobiales > Ilumatobacteraceae > JAENVT01. The sequence goes on along the minus strand of DATAJN010000188.1, from coordinate 2,299 downwards.
ACCGTTTCATGCCGTCACCTTCTCCCGATCCGGCAAAGCGTGCCCTTCACGAACAGCGTAGACCGACGAATGAAGTTGAACGACGAGACACCGGCGACGAGTATGTCAGTCGTGCTCGACGAAGACATGAAGCGAGTGGTCCGCGAACAACGCCTCGGCTTCGTGGCTTCGGTGTGCCCCGACGGCACACCCAACCTGTCGCCAAAGGGCACCACGGCGGTGTGGGATGACGAGCACCTCGTGTTCGCCCACATCCACTCGCATCAGACCGTTGTCAACATCGAGGCCGGGCAGGCCGTCGTGGAGATCAATGTTGTCGATCCGATCGTGCGAAAGGGATACCGCTTCAAGGGTCCGGCAACGGTCCACCGCGATGGACAGGTGTATGAGTCGGGCGTTCGCCTCTACAACGAACGGAGCGGGCTGGAACGGAGCCGGATCGAGGCGGTCGTCCTCGTCAGAGTCGAACTGGCCGAAGCGTTGATCTCCCCCGCCTACGACGACGGTTCGACCGAACAGGTCGTCGAGAAACGGTCGCTGAAGATGTATGGCCTCGTGCGCGCCAACGCAGTGCCGGAGCGTGCGATGCGCCCCGGCGCGTTGGCTGGTATCGGGCGAACGCCGTTGATCAAGCTTTCGAGTCTCCCCGCAGAGGGCGATGGCGAGGTCTGGGTGAAGCTCGAGGCAGCAAATCCGACAGGGTCGTACAAGGACCGCATGGCGTTGGCAATGATCGAGGCTGCTGAGCGTCGCGGCACGTTGCTGCCAGGTCAGACGGTGGTCGAATACACCGGCGGATCCACCGGGAGCTCGCTCGCCTTCGTCTGCGCGGTGAAGGGATACCCGCTGCGGATCGTCACCTCGAACGCGTTCGCATCGGAGAAGCTGCGCACAATGGCCGCATTCGGGGCCACCCTGGAGGTGATCGACAGTCCGAACGGCATCCATCCCGGACTGATTCCAGCGATGCAGGTCCGAGCACGCGAGATCGTCGAGGAGGAGGGCGCGTTCCCCACCGACCAGTTCAACAACCGCGACGCGCTCGACGGCTATCGAGAGATCGGTGACGAGATCCTCCAGGAGCTGGCTGACCGGATCGACGCGGCATGCCTGTACGTCGGAGTCGGCGGTTGCTTCGTCGGAGTGACCGAGGCGTTGCGAGTGCGCTGGCCGGAGATGACACGTGTGATCGTGGAACCGGCCGAGTCGGCGGTGATCGCCGGCGGCCCGCCCGGTACCCACCGCATCGAGGGTGGCGGCGTTGGGTTCATTCCGCCGAACATCACACCCGACACATACGACCGCACCGCCGCCGTCTCCACGGCCGACGCTTTCGCTTCGGCACGCCGAGCGGCGTCCGTGGAGGGGGTCTGGACCGGGCCCTCCGGTGGCGCAAACATCCTCACCGCGCTGCGGCTTGCTCGAGAGCTCGGCAGCGGGCACCGAGTGGTGACCGTGCAACCCGATTCCGGAATGAAGTACCTCTCCGGAGACCTGTACACATCGGTCACCTCCTCGGTGTCAGCTCGTTGACCCCGCGTTACATGGTGCGCGTGATTCGGAATGGATCCGTGGCCGGATTGATCTTGTGGTCGCCGACGAACACCCGGTCGGCAGGCAGTCGATGGCCGGCGCGGGTGTAGCTGAACACGATCGATGGTGCGCACTTCGTGTGGAAGTCGAGCCCGTCGATGTGGCCATAGTTCTCGAACCGGAACGTGACGGTGTGCCCGTCCGGCCCGACCTGGAGCGAATCGTTCCTCTCCAACGCGATCGCATGGACATCGACCAAATGCCCGGTTGTGATGATGCGACCGGCGAATGTCGACTTGTCATCGGTCGCGTGAGTCACGCGGATGTGCCAACCATCGTTGTCGTGCCACATGTAGACGCCACCCGTGTCGCCGGCGGAGAATCCGTCGGGGCGGCCTTGGGTCCAGGTCGGCCACGCGTCGTCATGAACGATCAAACAGGTTCTCGCGGTGCCCGTCGATGGTGCGGGGTCCGCGGCCGACGATGACGGCGCCGAAGCAAACGCGCTTCCGCCAATGCCGAGCGTTCCGACACTCAATGCCGCAACAGCGGCGATCTTCTTCCAGTTCATCGGTGCATCTCCTCCTTCGATCGGCCCACCATGGACCGACACCGGCCAACCATTGAGCGGAATTGTGAGGAAACTGTGAACGAACGAGATCAACCAGATCCACGCTCGCGTCAACAACTAGGAGTACCTCTTCGAGAAGAACGGCCCGCGCGTCCGGCTTCGCCAAGTGCCCTGAGTCGCATCGTCCCACGCTTG
>DATAJN010000187.1:0-3387 GCA_036262105.1 Ilumatobacteraceae bacterium | reverse complement strand
CTTGTACAGCGACCGGTCACCCGCTGTGGTCAGCGAGCCGAGCTGCGACGGCGCGAACCCGGGAAATGCGGGATTGGAGGCGGCCTCGACATAGAACGTGAACGGGCCGGGACCGACGTGTGGCAACGGCAGTCCGCGGCGACGGGGATGGATTCCCTGCACAGGTTGACCGTCGATCCATACCAGGCCCTCCGACTGGAAACCGGCCGCGTCGGGGTGGAACCCGAGGTCGATCACGGCCTCCAGTTGCGGGCCGACGAACGACTCGGGCACGTTGACGGAGAATCGAAACCAAGTCGTACCCCACGGTCGGCTCCAGCGGTCGCCGATCTCGAATTGGCGGTAGTGGCCGGCTACGGCCTCGGCGTAGGGAACCGGTTCGCCCGGCGCATCCCACGCCTCGGTGACCAGTGGAATGGAATCGCTGTACACCGCCGGGAGCACACGCTCGGTCAGCTCGCGCCGGATTCGAGCCTCGACGAGCTGAAGATCGTTGTGCACGATGCGAGGCTAGTGATTGCGGCAATTACCCTGGCCTCCATGACGCACCGGCCCCTCGACGGCATCCGAGTGCTCGATTTCACCAGAGTGCTCAGTGGGCCGCACGCCACGCGAATGCTCTGCGATCTTGGTGCAGAGGTCATCAAGGTCGAGCCGCCTGACGGCGACATCACGCGGATGACCAACCCCCGGATCAACGGTCTGGCGACGTACTTCGTGCAGCAGAACGTCGGCAAGCGCAACATCAGCGTCGACACCGACAAGCCGGGTGCAGCCGACCTGTTGCTGCGCCTCGCCGATCGATGCGATGTGCTCATCGAGAACTTTCGACCTGGCGTCATGGATCGGATAGGCCTTCCCTACGACGTCGTCGCTGCCCGCAACCCGCGCATCATCTACGCGTCGATCAACGGTTACGGATCGACCGGCCCGTGGGTGTCGCGTCGGGCCTATGCCCCGGTGGTCGGTGCCGAGACAGGGATCACCAAGGCGCAGGGCGATGCGCGGGGTGGTCGCTACGCCAACGATCCGTTCAGCCACGCCGACGTGTACACGTCACTGGAGACCGCAACGGCGATCCTCGCTGCGCTGTTCAATCGTGAGCGCACCGGGTGTGGCGACCGCATCGAGGTGACGATGGCCGAGACGATGCTGTACGTCAACGAGCACGCTCACGATCAGCTGTGGGACGGTGAGGTTCCAGCGGAGTGGATTCGCAGCTTCGGGTCCGACACCTACCCCGTTCTCACTGCGGGCAACGGCGAGAGCGTGGTGATCAGTGGTCACCCCGCCGAGCGAGGCACGTTCGACCGCTACATGATGGCCATCGGCAGACCGGAGTTCATCGCCGACCCGCGGTTCGTCGATGTCCCCACGCGCCAGGCTCACTTTGCCGACCTCCTGGAGATACTCCGCGAATGGGCGGCGACCATCTCCACTCCGCAAGCCATCGAGGCAGCGATGGGTGCGCAGGGGCTTGCTACTGGCACCTTGCGGTCGTTGCGCGAAGTGTGTGCCACCGACTGGGCGAATGAGCGGGGCGCGGTTGTCGAGGTCAGTGATCGCGGCGGCGGAACGCTGCGCCTGCCGAACTCGCCGTGGCACTTCGCCAGCGGCGATGTGAGCCTGCGCGGCGAGCCGCGATATCGCGGCGAAGACAATCGCGCCGTGCTCGGCGAGCTGCTCGGCCTCGACGATTCCGAGCTCGATCGTCTCGAATCCGACGGTGTGCTGTCTGCCAGGTTGCCTCGTCGATGACGTTGGGCTATCCCGTCGAGCCGATGAAGGCCGGCATCGGCACGCTGCCGACCGACGACGAGAACTGGGCGTTGGAGATCAAGTGGGACGGCTATCGCACGCTGGCGTTCGTCGACGGCGGCCGTACCCGTTGGCAGAGCAGCAATTTGATCGACGTCACGGCCAAGTATCCCGAGCTCTCCGAATTCGCCGGTTCGGTGAACGCCGATTCGGCGATCATCGATGGTGAGTTGGTCGTGCTCGACGAGGAGGGTCGCCCGCGATTCGAACTCATGCAGCAGCACGCTACGCAGGTTGCCTTCTACGCCTTCGACGTCCTCTCGGCCGACGGTCACGACACGATCTCTCAGCCGTACGAGCGGCGCCGCGAGCTGCTGTCGGGCTTGTTGGAACCGGGACAGAACTGGATGGTGCCGGCCCACCGTATCGGCGACGGTGGCGCGCTCGTGGAAGCGACCATCGAGCGCGGCCTGGAGGGCGTGATGGCCAAACGCCTCGGCAGCCTGTACGTGCCGGGCAAGCGATCACCCAATTGGCGCAAGGTGAAGAACCGGCATCCGGTGGAGGTCGTCATCGGCGGGTACAAGCCGGGTTCCGGCAACCGGGAGACCACCTTCGGGTCCCTACTCGTGGGCGTCCCCGAAGGCGACGGCCTGCGCTTCGCCGGCGGGGTCGGCACCGGCTTCAACCAGCGCACGCTGCGCGACCTCTCGGCCAGGCTTGCAGATCTGCGCACCGACACCTGTCCGTTCCTCACGCTTCCGCCACGCGAGTACACACGTGAGGCGATCTGGGTTCGGCCCGAGATGCGCGCCAACGTGGAGATCACCGAGTTCACCAACGAGGGCTACGTGCGCCATTCCAGCTTCATCAGCTTGGTCGAGTAACCCCATGCCGACTCGTGCCGACGCTCTTGTGCTCGATGAGGCTGATCCGCTGTCGACGTGGCGCGACCAGTTCGTGATCGCCGATCCGGCGCTGGTGTACCTCGACGGCAACTCGCTCGGGATGATGCCGAAGCGAACCATCGACCGCATCGAACGAGTCCTGCGCGACGAGTGGGCGGCCGGTCTGGTTCGATCGTGGGACCACTGGGTCGACCTTCCGCAGAAGGTAGGCGACCGCTTGGCGCCGCTCATCGGCGCACGGCCAGGCGAAGTCGTCGTTCACGATTCGACGACGGTCAACATCTACCAACTCGTCGATGCGGCGTGCGCGCTGAACCCCGAGCGTCGTGTGATCGCGATCGGGCCCGCCGACTTCCCGACGGATCGTTATGTCGTCGCCGGAATAGCGGCAGCTCGGGGTTTGCAAGTGCGCGACGACTTCGAACGGCTCGATGACGTTGCCGTGATGGTTCGCTCGGTCGTCGACTACCGCACCGCAGAGCTTGCCGACGTGGTTGGGGAGACGGCGCGGGCGAGCGCGGCAGGCGCGATCGTGTTGTGGGATCTCTCGCACGCCGCCGGCGTTGTGCCTGTCGATCTCGCTGCAGCAGGTGTTCAATTCGCGGTGGGTTGCACGTACAAGTACCTCAACGGTGGGCCTGGTTCGCCGGCTTTCAGCTACGTCGCCCACGAACTGCAGGCAACGATGCCGCAGCCGATCTGGGGGTGGTTCGCACAGGTC
>DATAJN010000186.1:0-6875 GCA_036262105.1 Ilumatobacteraceae bacterium | reverse complement strand
GCCGTCAGCGGGATCAGCCTCGACGTCTTGCGCGGCGAAACCCTCGGCGTCGTCGGCGAGTCGGGCTGCGGGAAGAGCACGACCGGGCGGGCCATCATGCAACTGCCCCGGCCGACGAGCGGCTCGGTGATGTTCGAGGGCCGGCAGCTCACGGACATGAGCGGCGACGACATGCGCGAAGCGCGCACCCGCATGCAGATGATCTTCCAAGACCCGATCTCGTCGCTCAACCCGCGCCGCAAGGTCCGCGACATCGTCATGGAACCTCTGACGATCTGGAAGCGCGGCACCGGCGGCGAGCAGCGCGCCAAGGTTGACGCATTGCTCGAGGAAGTCGGCATCGATCCGCAGCGTGCGGCCGAGAGCCAACCGCATCAGTTCTCCGGCGGGCAATGCCAACGCATCTCGATCGCCCGGTCCCTGGTGCTCGATCCGACGTTGATCATCTGCGACGAGCCGGTCAGCGCCCTCGACGTCAGTGTGCAGGCCCAGGTACTGAATCTTCTCGAAGACCTCAAGGCCAAGCACGGGCTGACCCTGATCTTCATCGCTCACGACCTCGCGGTGGTCAAGAACATCAGCGACCGTGTGGCCGTGATGTACCTCGGCAAGATCTGCGAGGTCGCCCGATCCGACGACCTCTACCGGGCGCCCGCGCACCACTACACAAACGTGCTGCTCAGCTCGATTCCCGTGCCCGACCCGACCGTGACGGCCACCAAGACAGCAATAGAGGGCGAGCCACCATCGCCGGTGCTTCCTCCCCCTGGCTGCCGGTTCCACACCCGCTGCCCCGCGGCCACCGATGTATGCCGCAACCAGGAACCGATGCTGCGTGAGATCACCACCGCTCACTTCGTTGCCTGCCACCACCCGCTGTACGGCGACGACGTGCCGGTCGCCGTTGCCTAGCGCAGGCAATGGGCGCGGAAGTGGAACGCACAGGTCCGATACCGCGCACAACGGTGCTGAATGGGCGAGATGACCGAAGGCATGCTTCCGGAATCGCGCCCATGCGAACCGGACCCGACTGACCGAGAGCAGCGCACAGAGCAGGCAGAGATCTGTATCCGTGGGTTGTCCGGAAGGGCCATCGAAAAACGGCAAAGGTTGGCTGTGGCTAGGCGACTACTCGACAGCTCGTTCCGCACGACTCGACCATCTGCCGAGCGCACACGCGGCGAGGATGACGATGGCGGGCTCAGCGGAAGCCCGGATGCGATGACCTCCGTAGAACACGACAGTGGTCACTGCGACAACCACGACTGGTAACAGCAACACCGCCAGGTAGAGCCGCCGAAGCCGAAGTGCACCGATCGCCGCGAGCGGGGCAAGGATCCAGAACGCCACGACCCCGGCCCACGTGGCGAGCCGCTCGCGTTCCTCCCCCACATCGCCGTGAACCAGACCGGAGACGTCGTACAGGTCGAGGGTACGACCAACCCTGGCGGCGACGACCACGGGCAGACGGCGGAGGTGGTCCTCGGCATACTGCACACCGAGACGGCGCTGCTCACTCGAACGGACTGACGTGTCTTCTCCGTTCTCGCCGATGTGGGCGTCGACGACGCAGAACAGCGACCAGCCGCCGAGCGCCGGGCCGTAGTACGAGTCTTCGCAGTTCGCGCCCAGCCAGAGCGGCCCCTCGTTGGTGGTGAGCAAAACAGTACGGTCGAAACGGGTCGCGTTGAAGATCATCCACGGAGCGATCACCACGATCGAGGCAACGAGAACGACCATCGCCTGTCCAGCGACGCTCAGTGCAGCCCTCCGCCCCACGATCAGCATCACCACGGCGATCAGCGGCGCGAGAAGGATCAACTCGCTTCGCGCAAGAGCGCCGAGGCCGACGATTGCCCCACAGATCACTGCACGCCGGTAGCTCGGCGACTCAGCCCATCGCAGCACGACCAACATGGTCAGCGAGATCAGCAGGGCGCTCACGCTCTCCGACATGACCAGCCCATCGTTGATCCACAGGTTCGGGTAGACCGCCGCTATCGCCGCGGCGATCAGGCCGATCCGGTCACCACCGACCCGCCTTGCCACCAGCCCGATCACCGCCACAGTGGCGATTCCGCAGACGATGGTGATGATCCGCTGACGATTGGTCGGGTCGTTTCCCCAGCTGACCACGGACATCAGCGTCGAGGTCAGCGGGCCGTGCTCGGCTCCGGGCTGGTCGGAGAACACCTCACGAAACCAGACTCCGTGGGCAAGTTGCCTGGCCTGCGCGCTGTAGTACAGCGAGTCGTTGAGCAGCAGTCCCTTGTTCCACTTGGTGACGAGCAACCGCACGATCCGCAGGATCGCCCCACCGGCAACCACCGCCGCCAGGCCTCTACGGAAGTCCTGCCCGGCACCGGTTTCGCCCACAGGCGGCGAGGCTAGTGCCCGCCTCACGCCGTCGAGCGGAGCGACTGTCGCGTGACACCCGCTTGCTACGGTCGCCTGGTGGCCAGAGGGGTGAGCACGATGCGCGGTGAAGATGCGGCGATCTCCGCATGCTTGTCCGCCTACCGCTTCGGACGCGGCGATCCCACAACCCGCCTTGGCCAGGGTGAGTTCTGGAGAGCCTCGTTCACGCCCGACGGTCCGGCGACGTTGCGCATCAACTGGCGTGGCGACCGTGTCGAGGCCGAGGCATGGGGCGCCGGACGGCAGTGGATGCTGGCGAGAGCTGCGGCGATCACCGGCGGGTTCGACGATGGCTTCGTCTTCGACGACGGGCATCCTGCTGTGCTCCGCGCCCAGCGGAACCATCCCGATGTCCGCTTCGGTACCAGCTCGATGCTGTTCCACGAGTTGCTTCCGACGATCCTGGGCCAGCGGATCACGGCCGGAGAAGCCCTTCGGCAATGGCGCGTTCTGTGCCTGCGCCTCGGTGAGAACGCACCCGGACCCGCGATCGGGCTGCTGCTGCCACCTTCGCCTGCGGCAATCCTCGGGCGGCCGCCGTGGTGGTTCCATCCGCTCGGAATCGAGGCCAAGCGCGCCCAGGCGCTGCGCTCTGTCGCCAGGCACGCCGAAAAGCTGTGGGCGTGGGCCGAGCTGCGACACGCCGACGTGAGCGCCAAGTTGGCGCTCCTTACGGGTGTCGGTCCATGGACGATCGGATCCGTGATGGCCACCGCGATGGGCGATCCCGACGCCGTCGCTGTGGGCGATTTCCACTTGAAGAACCTGGTGTCGTTCAACCTCGCCGGCGAGCCTCGGGGCACCGACGAGCGGATGCTCGAGTTGCTGGCCCCGTACGAGGGTCAGCGTGGCAGGGTCGTGCGCCTCTTGATGCTCGACGGCACGGCGCCGCCGGCGTTCGGTCCCCGCCAGAGAATCCTGCCCATGGCTCGGTGGTGATGACGGAGCCGCTCAGTACACGCCAGGCGACCGATGACGAGACTTCGGCAACTTGGAATCGCATCCTGCGCAAGGCCGGTTTGGTCTATCTCTTCTCGCGTGTTTGCGTCCTGGCCGGGGCAGCAATCGTCGCCGCCGAGTTGCGCGCCGACATCAACCAGGTGAAGGGACTCGACGTTCCGTTCGCCGACCCGCACCTCGTTTCGCAGGTGGCTCCCAAGTCGGCGGTGTCCCCCATGCTCGACGTGTTGTCGTCGTGGGACGGCAACTGGTACCTGCGCATCGTCCGCGACGGATATCCGCGGCATGTTCAGCCGCACGTCACATACGAAGTCGCCGACGCCCGCGCTGCCTTCTTCCCCACGTACCCGATGCTCGTCAGAGCCGTCGACAAGGTGCTGCCCGGTGGCGACACCACAGCGGCGTTGTTCACCAACTTCGTGCTCGGCGCGGTGGCGATCTTGCTGCTCGGTGTTCTCGCCAAACGCCTCTACGGCCAGCAGGTGGCGGCCAAGGCAATGGTGCTCGCCGCCATGTTTCCCGGCAGCTTCGTCCTCTCTTTCGCCTACTCCGAGGCGCTCCTGCTGGTCTTTGCCATGGCGTGCTTGTGGTGCCTGATGTCGCAGCGGTGGGTGGCCGCCGGCTTGCTCGCGGCTCTCGCTACGGCGACTCGACCAAATGGGCTGGCGCTGGTGCTGGCGTGCGCCGTCGCTTCCTGGCTCGCCATTCGCCGCGAGCGGGCGTGGCGGTCGGTCGCCGCGCCGATCCTGGCCCCGGTGGGTTTCATCGCCTTCCAACTCTGGCTCGGCAATCACGCGGGTGAAGCCAGGGTGTGGTTCCGCGTGCAGCGCCAGGCGTGGAACGAAGGTGCCAGCTTCGGCGTCACCGCAGTGCGCCAGACGTTCGACGCCTTGTCGCAACCGCTCACCTCACCGACGAACACCATCACCGCGGCCTCGGTGGCGACCACGGCGTTGTTGATCTACTTCACGTACCGCAAGCGCGTGCCGTGGCCGATGATGGCCTACAGCGCGGGGATCCTGGCCCTGATGCTGCTTCCGAACACGGTCACCGCCCGTCCACGATTCGTGTACACGGCCTTTCCCCTGTTCATCTCGGCGGCCGCGTACTTGCACACCGTGCGACGCGATCTGTGGCCCTACGTGATCGGCGCCTGCAGCGCCGGCCTCGTCGCCTTGACCGCCTTGTACGGCGTGTTCGGGGCGATCCCGTGACATGGCGTCGATACATGCCGAGCCAACGGCTCGGCATGTGGGTGCTGGCTCTGCTGGCCTACGTCCCTGCGCTGACCGCAGCTCCAGGACGCATGCCCAGTGACACCAAGCTCTACCTGTACCTGAATCCCGGCCGGCTGATCTCGGACGCGCCGTACACGTGGGACAACCGGCAGTTCGCCGGATGGGTGCCTCACCAAACGGTCACGTACCTGTGGCCGTCGGGACCCTGGTACTGGACGTTCGCCCACCTCGGTGTTCCCGACTGGATCGCCCATCGATTGTGGATCGCCACGCTGCTGTTCGCCGGCGGCCTTGGCGTGCGATGGGCAGCCAAGCACCTCGGGCTGGCCGGTGCCGGAGCCCTCACCGCCGCGTTCGTCTATCAACTCTCGCCGTACATCCTCCCGTATCTGTCACGAACGTCGCTCATGCTCCTGCCCTGGGCGGCGGTCGGCTGGCTCGTCGGTCTGACGATCCGCTCGGCGACGCGCACGAAGTGGCGAGATCCGGCGATCTTTGCGTTGGTGATACTCACCGTCGGGTCACCGAACGCCACGGCGCTGGCGATGATTGCTCCTGCGCCGGTGCTGTGGCTCGTACATGCCGCGTGGCAACGCTCGATCTCCTGGCGGCGCGCCATCACTGCCGCACTGCGCATCGGCGGACTCAGCCTCGGCGTATCCCTGTGGTGGATCGCCATGCTCGCCGTGCAAGGCCGCCACGGTGCCGACGTCCTGTCGTATTCGGAGACGCTCGAGGCCGTGTCGTTCACCTCGGTCAGCACCGAGACACTGCGCGGCCTCGGGTACTGGTTGTTCTACATCCGCGATCCTTTCGGGTTCGCCACCAGTGCGTCAGCGAACTACCTCGAGTCCGTGCCGATCATCGCCGTCGGCTTCGCACTGCTCGCCTGTTGCATCGCCGGAATCGTCCTCACCCGCTGGAGCCAGCGGCGCTACGCGGCCATGCTCGTGTTCGTCGGCATCATCCTGGCGGTCGGGGTCCACCCGATCGCCAACCCCTCTCCGTTGATGTCGCGGCTGGCCACGTCGTCGCGCTCGACGATCTCGCTGGCCATTCGTAGCAGCACCAGGGCGTTGCCCCTGAGCAACCTGGGCCTTGCCCTGGGGGCCGGCGCGCTGGCGACCGCGGCGTCGGGTCTGGCCCGTCGCCACCGGCCGCGGCTTCGCCTCGTAGGCCCGTTGGTGATCATCGGGCTGGCGGTCCTCAATCTGCCGGCCCTCTTCGATGGCGGTTTCGTCGATCCAGCTCTGGTTCGCGATCAAGACCCGCCGGCCGCGTGGCGCCAGGCCGCCGCAGATCTCGATTCCGGCTCGATGGAGAACCGGGTGCTGCAAGTACCGGGTGCCGAGTTCGGTGCGTACCGCTGGGGGTACACCGTCGATCCGCCGCTGCCGGGGCTCACCGCCAAACCGCTCATCACACGCGACCTCTTGCCGCTCGGCTCGCCCGCTGCCATGGACCTGTTGTACGCACTCGACGACCGGGCGCAGTCGAACACTCTCGATCCCGCAGCCATCGCTCCGGTTGCCCGGTTGTTCGGGGCCGACACCATCTTCGTCAGCAACGACATGGCGTTCGATCGGTTTCGTACACCGCGACCCGAACTCACTCACGACCTCTTCGCCACGAAGCCCGCCGGCCTCGCCGCACCCACCACGTTCGGGTCGCCGGTTCCCAACGTCCCCGCCGTGGCAATGCTCGACGAGACCGCTCTGGCCAGCAAGGTGATCGGCGAACCCGTTCCTCCGGTCGAGTTGGTCGACGTCGAAGACCCGGTGCCGATGATCCGCGCTTCGACGCGACTCGTCGTGCTGGCCGGCAGCGGTGACGGTGTGGTCGACGCCGCCGCGGCGGGTTTGCTGCACGGTGACGAGGCCCTGCTGTACGCCGCCGATCTCACATCCAGCGATCGAATCGACGACGCGAACCTGGTGATCGTCACCGACTCGAATCGCGACCGCGCCCATCAATGGCGCGGCACGCAAGACGTCGTCGGCTTCACGGAGACCGGCGGTCCGGGCTCCGACGTGCTGCAACGCGACACCGCCGATCAGCGGCTGCCGGTATTCGCCACTCAGCTGCCCGACGATCAAACCACCGCGCACGTCGAGGGATTGGACATCAAGGCGACGAGCTATGGAGAGCCGTTCGCCTATCGGCCGGAGGACCGACCGGCAATGGCCGTCGATGGTGATCCGACCACTGCCTGGCTGGTCGCAGACCGGTCCAACCCGATCGGACAGAGCCTGGAGGTGG
>DATAJN010000185.1:0-9850 GCA_036262105.1 Ilumatobacteraceae bacterium | reverse complement strand
ATCGACGGCGACACCGCCGCCAACTCCGCCAGCCGGCGCGCCGCAGCAACTTCGACCGAGTCGAGCCAACCGCGAACCCGGCGCACATCCACCAACACAGCCGCCACCCCAGCCGCGTCAGCCACCGCCAGATCGACCGCGATGATCGATTCGACCAACCCGACAACAGCCACGACCACCCCTTCTTCTCGAACGAACACAACGTTGAATTCGGCGGGGGAAGTCGCTACCAACAACCCTACAAAACGGGTCTCACACAGTTGTTCGCTCGACAGAGTTGGCCAACATCGGTCGAGGCGATCCTGGAACAGATGGAGCATCGACTGCCACGAGCGGCGGTCGGCACGCTCGTCGTCGAGCAAACCCGAGAAAGCCGCGTGCGTCGATCGCCGGGTTGGTGAAGCTGCCCGACGCTCCCGTGGACCTCGATGCGCCAGTCGGCGACATCCGCGGTGCGCATCTCGTTCTCGAACTTGCTGCGCGACTCGACGTCGTACTCGAGCACTTCTGTGCGCAACATGCACCGAGAATAAGTCCCGGTGCGCCCGTGCCAATCCGCGACACTGAGAACGTGGAACGACTCCCCGATCTGGTGCACTCGCCGCGACTCACACTCCGCCGCTGGGTCGACGCCGATGGTCCGGAGCTGTCCGCTGCCATTCTCGACAGCCTCGAGCATCTTCGCCCGTGGATGCCCTGGGTGGCATCGGAACCGGTCCGCCTCGAGGATCGGGTCGCTCTGATCGATCGGTGGAACTCAGACTGGGAGCAAGGCGGCGACCTCGTCGTCGGGATCTTCATGGACGGGATGGTTGTCGGCGGCTCCGGTCTCCACAAACGTCGAGGCCCAGGGGTGTTGGAGATCGGGTATTGGGTGCACGTCGATCACGTCAGGAAAGGAATCGCTTCGGAGGTCTCCGAATTGCTGACCACCGTGGCGTTCACGGTTGCCGACATCGAACGCGTCGAGATCCACCACGACAGGGCCAACCTCGCCAGCTCGGGCGTTCCGCGCCGCCTCGGCTTCACCTTCGTGGACGAGACGCCGAACGTCGTCCTGGCGCCCGGCGAGGCCGGGATCGACTGCCGGTGGCACATCACCCGCGACGATTGGTTGAGGCGACAACGGCGACCGGCGTTGGGTTCCTAGGTCGCTGACCGGTAGTGTCTCACGAGCTATGGGTTCGCTGATCAAGAAACGCCGCAAGAGAATGCGCAAGAAGAAGCACAAGAAGATGCTTCGCCGCACTCGTCACCAGCGCCAACGCGGCAAGTGACCCACTGATCGGTCTCTGTTCCGGCCGCCTGCTGCGTGCAGGCGGCCGTTTCGCGTTTTAGCGACAGGTCCTCGTGTACACGACTCGGCAGTCCGCCAGGGCAGCGGTCAGATCGTGATGACCGTGCAGGAACCACGTTGCGCCGCTTCCGGCCAGCATCGGTGCTCGACCCGTGACCTCACGTATCCGATCTCGCCACGATGCAAGGGCGGGAAACACCTCGATCGCGGCCGGCTCGAGATCGTTGGGTCCGTCGGCGGTCGGTCCGCCCATGGCATCCCAGGTTCGATAGACGGAGGGAGTGCTGACCGAGAGTGGTGGGACCACCAAGGTGAGGTCGAGTGGTTCGAACGGCAACGGCTCGACCAACTCACCGATGCCGCGCACGCGTGCCCTCCCACCGACGAGGCAGAAGGCGACATCGGCGCCCAGTTCGGCGGCGCCGCTGATGTCGGCGTAGCCCGCCCACCGCAAGATCGCCGCCGCGTCGGCGGAGCCGCCACCGAGTCCGCCGCCATGCGGTAGCTCCTTGTGGAGGTGGACGCCGGCTGTGCGACCGACATGGCGAAGCGCCTTGGCGACGAGGTTCGACTCGTCGAGTGGCACGCCTGCCGCGCACGGTCCGTCGGCTGTCAGCCCGGTCGATGACGGATCGATCGTCAGCGTGTCATGCCACTCGACCGTGGCCATCTCGGCGTCGATCAGGTGGTAGCCGTCGGCGCGCACACCGGTGATGCGCAGACTCAGCGTGACCTTCGCGGACGCGGCGACGACGGTGGTGGTGGTGGCACTCATGTCGCCGCCAGCCACGCGGCGGTGAGCGCGCCCCACTCGTCGATGTCGAGCTCTTCTGGGCGCCGCCGCGCGTCGATGCCCGCAACGTCGAACACGTCGGTGTCGACGACATCCGCCAATGATCTCCGCAGCATCTTGCGTCGTTGACCGAACGCCGTACGCACCAACTGGAACAACGGCTCGGGTGACACGGCGACGGCCGGCGCCGGTCGTCGGCGAATGTCGGCCAGAGCCGACTCCACCTTCGGTCGGGGCACGAACACGCTGGCCGGAACGGTGGCGACGATGCGCGCCGTTGCCCAGTAGGCCACCTTCACGCTGACGGCTCCGTACGCCTGCGTGCCCGCAGGCGCGCACAGCCGCTCGGCCACCTCGCGTTGCACCATCACCAGCATTCGCTGCACCTGTGGCACGAAGTCGAGGAGGTCGCACACCAACGGCGTGGCCACGTTGTACGGCAAGTTGGCCACCAACACCCATCGTGCAGATGCGCCCAGCAGGGTCGCCCAGTCGAGTCGCAGGGCATCGTCTTCGACCACTTTCACGTTGGGTAAGCCGGCGACGACCGTTCGCAATGCCGCAGCAATTCCGCGGTCGACCTCGATAGCGGTGATCGAGGCACCTGTCTCGGCCAGCGCCAGCGTCAGCGAACCGAGGCCTGCGCCGATCTCGACGACATGGTCGGTCGGGCCAACTTCCGCGAGGCGGGCGATCTTGCGCACGGTGTTGGCATCGACGACGAAGTTCTGACCGAGATCTCGACGTGGCGCCAATCCATGCTGATCGAGCAGTGCCCCGATATCGCGGCGCGAGTGCACGCCTACCAGCTGATGCGGACCGGCACGGGGGCGTCGGCGAGATCGCTGATCGACGCGAAGACGTCGGTGTGGATCACGATGTCGACGCCGGCGGGCAATGGAGTGCTGATGCTGTTGACACACGTGGTGGTCTGGCCGTTGTTGGTGTTGGTCACGGTGATGGTCGAGCCCCATGGCGCCAGGGCGGTGGTGCACGGTCGTCTCGAGGGGTCGGCGTACCGCCGGAAGCTGGCCCGCCCGGTGGCCTCGGTCGCCGTCGGTCCACGGGGGATGACGATGTCGACCACCGCTGGCCCGGCACCCGTCGACGGTCCGTCGAGGAAGATCGGTGGGTCGGGCGTGTACGAGGATGTCGGCGGAGCCGTGTCGGTACCCACTTGAGGCACCCCGGCAGCGCCGACCTTGGGAGCGGCCGAGTCGGCGTCGTTGCGATTGATGACCCATAACGCCGGAAACGCTGCCACCGTGAAGATGGAGGCCAGAACAAGGCGACGTCGGTCGTATGGGTTCATCGTGAAGGTTCCCGTCCGCGGGGCTCAAAAAGCTACGGACGAATGCCTGGGAACGCAAGGCATGTGTTGTCTACGGTAGCAGCGCGAACATCCTCGACGGCGACATGACGAAGCTCGGCGATGGCGGCGACCACGTGCACGACGTACGCAGGCTGGTTGGGTCGGCCCCTGTGAGGGATCGGTGCCAGGTATGGACTGTCGGTCTCGACGAGCATGCGATCGAGCGGGCATTGCCGCGCCGCCTCGTGCAAGTCGGTCGCCGTCTTGAACGTGACGATCCCACTGAACGAGATGTAAGCGTTGCGCTCGATGCACCGACGGGCTTCGTCAGGCCCGCCCGTGAAGCAGTGAAAGATCGTCTTCTCCGGCACACCCTCCGAATCGAGGATGTCGAAGGTCTCCGCCCACGCGTCGCGTGTGTGGATGACGAGCGGTAGGGATCGTTCGATCGCCAGATGGATCTGTGCAGCGAATGCTTCGCGCTGCGCCGGGCGCGGCGAATGGTCGTAGTAGTAATCGAGCCCGCATTCGCCGACCGCCACGACGTTCGAGTCGTCGAGGAAGGGCAGGATCGTGTCGACGCCGAACTTCGCCTCGTGAGGGTGCAGACCGGCTGTGGCGAAGATGCCATCGTGCATCGCGGCCACCGCAATCGCCTGTTCGGTGGTGGCCGCGTCGCAACCGACATTGATCATCGTGGTGATCCCCGCAGCGTGAGCGGCGGCGATCACCTCGCCGACAGCCACGCCGCGCGTGTCGTAGAGGTGGCAGTGGCTATCGGTGTAGGTCGGTTGGGTGTCGGTCACCGTTGGCTCACACCGTCTTACGCGGGAACAGTGACTCTCCCTTGGTGACCTTCAGCCCGCCGGGATACCCGCCCCACTGGGCTGCGGCCGGCAGCCGTCGCTCGTCGGCGCGGCCGTCGAGGCCGAGGCGCTCCCACACGATCTGGCTGGTATCGGGTAGGGCAGGCGAAGCGAGGACGGCCACGATGCGCAGCGCCTCGAGTGCGTCTCCCATCACGGCGTCGACCTGCGGGCCAGGCTCGGCCTTCCACGGCTCGTTTGCTTCGAGGTGGGCGTTCGTGGCCCGGATCAGGCTCCATGTGGCATCGAGGGCGCGACTGGGCGCGGTCTCGGCCCAGGCGTCGGCCGTGGCTGCATAGGCCGAGGCGGCCGCCGCTGCGAGGGGCGAGTCGGACCGGGGTGCCGGGCCGACGCCACCGCACTTCTTGTCGACGACCGTCGCCACGCGGGCCAATAGGTTGCCGAGGTTGTTGGCCAGGTCGGAGTTGTACCGCCCGATCAGCCCCTCGTAGGTGAAATCGCCGTCGTTGCCGTACGGCGTGTCGGCAAGTACGTAGTAGCGGAACCCGTCGACTCCGACATCGGCAACCAGGTCGAGGGGATTGACGACGTTGCCGGTGGTCTTGCTCATCTTCTCTCCGCCGACCAGCAGCCAACCGCCCACAGCCCAACTGGCCGGCGGCTCGATCCCCGCACTCAGCAGCATCGCCGGCCAGTACGCGCAGTGATGGCGGATGATGTCCTTGCCGATCAGATGGTGCGCCGGCCACCAGTTGGAGAACCGCTCGTTGTCTTGGCCGTACCCGACCGCGGTGAGGTAGTTGGCCAAAGCGTCGAACCACACGTAGGCGACATGCTTGGAGTCCCAGGGAAGCGGTATGCCCCAGGTGAGGCTGGTGCGGCTGACCGAGAAGTCGCGCAGACCGCCGCGTATCAGGCCCAGGGCTTCGTTGCCGCGGAACTCGGGCACGATGGCACCGGGGTGAGCTGCGTACCAGTCGAGCAACCGATCCTGGAAGCGACTGAGGCGGAAGAAGTAGTTCTCCTCCTCGACATGCTCGACGGGAATCTTGTGGATCCGGCACAGGTCGCCCGGGTCAAGCTCGTCGTCGGTGTAGTACTCCTCGCAGGCGATGCAGTACTTGCCCTTGTAGACGTCGAGCTCGATGTCGCCGGCGTCGTAGCAACGTTGCAGGAGTTCGGCGACGCCGATCTTGTGACGGGTCTCCGTGGTGCGAATGAAGTCGTCGTTGGAGATGTTCAGCTGCTGCCAGGCCTGCTGGTAGAGCGGAGCGATCGAATCGGTGAACTCTTGCGGCGACAGGCCGGCTGCGTGCGCCGCTTGCTGCACCTTCTGGCCGTGCTCGTCGGTGCCGGTGAGAAAGTGCACGTTGTCGCCGAGCAGCCGATGCCAGCGGGCGAGCGCGTCGCCGATGATGGTGGTGTACGCGTGACCAAGATGTGGCTTGGCGGTGACGTAGTAGATAGGGGTGGTGAGGTAGTAGTTGCTCACGACTGGATCCTTTCGAGGAATGGCGAACGGCGGCTGAGTTAGGAGCCGGTGCGCATTCGACGGGTTCGAGTCGGGGTTCTCACTCGGCCAAGGATACGCCGGGTGCCGGTGGTAGCGGCAACCGACTTCCTGTTCAGCGTCGCCGGCCGCTGAGGTGTGCCCGGGCGTAGCGCGCTCCGGCGGCGAAGCCCGCTGCACCGACCCCGACCGTGCCGAGCGCCTGAGTGGTGCGACGAACGACCGACTTGGTGCGTTTGCTGAACACGACGATCGGCCAGCCGTTGTGGTGGGCGACGCGTTCCAGCTTGGCGTCGGGATTCACGGCAACCGGGTGGCCGACGGCCTCGAGCATGGGGAGATCGCTGGCCGAGTCACTGTAGGCGTAGCACTGACCGAGATCGAAGTTCTCCCACTTGGCCAGCTCGGTGATGGCCTCGACCTTGCCGGGTCCGTAGCAGAACGGGCCGGCCAGCTCGCCGGTGTAGATCCCATCGACGATGTCGCTGACCGTCCCGATCCCGGCCGTCATGCCGAGGGCCTTGGCCAGCGGCTCGACGAGCTCGACCGGTGACGCAGACACGATGTACGTCGCTCGCCCGGCGTGTCGATGACGATCGACCAGCGCCTGCGCCTCGGGCCGTACCTTGGCCAGCAGCTTGGGCACGATGTCGGCGTTCAGCGCGATGAGATCGTCGACACGAACGCCCTTCACGGCGCCGAGGATCCTGTCGCGGACGCCGTTGGAGGTGTTGTCGCTGGCGCCACTGAACCGGAAGGCGACGGCGCCGATGGCGTCCTTGCGGAACTGGCGGGGAGGTACCAACCCGGCACGCCAGGCTGCGACGCCGAGCACAAACGCGCTCGAGCCGCTGATGAGGGTGCGGTCGAGATCGAAGAACGCCGCGCTGGGACCAGCGCGGAAGTACGGAGTGTCACTCATCGCGCTGCACCGCCAATGCCAGGTCGTAGACGCGTCGCTTGGGCACTTCGAGCTGGCCCACGACCGCTTCCACGGCGTCTTTGCGAGTGTGGCCGGGAAGGGCGGCGTGCAGCGCCAACCGAATCTCGTCGTCGCTGACCTCGCCGCGCGGCGGGGCGCCGTGGAGCACGATCACATACTCGCCCCGCGGTTCCTTCGAGCCGATGTGAGCTACAGCAGCGCCGAGCGAGCCGCGCCACACGGACTCGTAGATCTTGGTCAGTTCACGAGCGATGGCGACTCCGCGTTGCATTCCGCACACCGCGGCGAGATCCGCGATGGTGCGTTCGACCCGGTGCGGCGCCTCGTAGATCACAGTGGTTCGTCGCTCCACCGCAATCGCCAACAGCCGGTCGGCGCGTTCGCGACCAGATCGAGGAAGGAAGCCCTCGAAGACGAAGCGAGTGGTGTCGAATCCGCTGATGACCAGCGCCATGACGAACGCTGCCGGGCCCGGAACGGCGGAGACCTCGTGGCCGCCATCGAGCACAGCGCGCACCAGCCGCGATCCCGGATCCGAGATCCCCGGTGTGCCCGCGTCCGTGATCAGTGTGACCGTCTCGCCCGCGTCGAGCAACGAGAGAACCTCGCGAGCACGTTCCATCTCGGTGTGCTCGTTGCACACCGCGAGGCGGACTCCGCCGATGCCGGCATGGGCGAGGAGCTTTCCGGAATGGCGCGTGTCTTCGCAGAGGATCAGCGAGGAGTGCTGCATGGTCTCCACCGCGCGAGGCGACAGATCGCCGAGGTTGCCGATTGGCGTAGCCACCAGGATCAACGTTCCCATCATTCGCGCAGCTCCACGACATCGCCGACTCGGAGGCCCCATCGCCCGAATGCTCCCTCTTGCGCCTCGACCACGCTTCTCGCTCGCCACACCGGCGCACCGACGCGGTGCCGGCGCATGTGAACTGTCTTGACGACGATGCCGTTCTCGTCGAGATAGGCGACGTCGAGGGCGAAGCGCATGCCGAGAGTGTGCACCC
Source organism: Ilumatobacteraceae bacterium (assembly GCA_036262105.1). Taxonomy (GTDB): domain Bacteria; phylum Actinomycetota; class Acidimicrobiia; order Acidimicrobiales; family Ilumatobacteraceae; genus JAENVT01. Next base: position 2,164 of record DATAJN010000185.1, on the reverse strand, counting down.
AGCGGCACCTCGTCAAGACCAGCGCTCCTTCGATGTCGTCGCGGCCGAGCAGCCCGCGGCGTTTCGTCCGTCGATTCATCGCCGACTCGCAGGAGGCCAGCACTCGTCCTTCAGTGACCAACCACGCCATGGTCTTCAGCCTTGCACGTTTGCCGGGGTTACCATCATCCCCCCGTGTCGATACCACCGAGCCTCGTGTACCCTCCTCAACGGTCGTTCAAGCCGCGTCGCCGCAGCCTGTCGCCGTCGCGCACGGTGGCTTATGAAGAGGCCATGGCGACTTTTGGCGTCGCCGTCAGAGGGCCCGAACTCCGCTTCGACGAACTGTTCACCGACGAGCTGTCGGGCGACGGCGACGGTGTGATGCTCGACATTGGTTTCGGATCCGGTGAAGCCCTGCTCGAGTTGGCGGAACTGCGCCCACGCGAGCGCGTCTTGGGTGTCGACGTGCACACGCCTGGCATCGCCGCAGTGCTCGAAGCGGTGCGAAGCCGGGGCTTGCGCAACGTCCGCATCGTCGAGGGCGACGTCATCGATTTCGCGGTGCGCATCCCCCGAGGGTCGCTGTCGGGCATCCGCGTGTTCTTCCCGGATCCATGGCCCAAGCGCCGCCAGCGCGGCCGCCGGCTGATCCGACCTGCGATCGTGGACCTCCTCGTGCCGCTGCTTCGCCTCGGCGGCACGTTGCACTTGGCAACCGATGTCGACGACTACGCCGCGCAGATGCGCGTGGTCTGCGAGGCAGCACCGGGACTTGCCGGCGGAGTGATTGCTCGTCCGGCATGGCGGCCGATCACCAGGTACGAACAGCGGGCGATCGACGAAGGTCGTCATCCGGTCGACCTGATCTACATCTCGTCGGAGAGCTCGCCCAGCGCATCGTCGAGCGCAGAGAGGTAGAGGTCGAGGTCGCTGTCGGTGACCGCCAGGCCGAGGTTCAGGCTGCCGCGCGGCGCTGTGTACACGCCGCGTTGCAGCAGCGACAGAAACAGCGCTTCTTGCAACACCGGATCGCGCTCCAGGAGATCGGCGCCGTTCAATGGACGGCGTTCCAGGGCGTGAACCGCGTTCATCGAGCCGAATCCGGTGATGTTGAGCGGCAGCTTGTGCTGGTGCAGCACATCGTCGATGCGGGCGCGCAGATCCTCGCCGCGAGCGGTGAGGCCCACAGCAGTGTCGGACGTGAACAACTCGCCGAGCACCACGCAACCGGCCGACATCGTCGCGACGTTGTTGTTGAAGGTGCCCGCATGCGGGATCGAGTCGGGCTTGCTCGCGTCGAAACGATCGAGCAACTCGGCGCGACCGGCGAAGGCGCCGAACGAGAATCCACCGGCGAAGTACTTGCCGAAGGTGGCGATGTCGGGGCGCACACCCAGGAGATCGGCGAGTCCTCGCGGGCCGTGCCGAGAGGTCATCACCTCGTCAGTGATAAAGATCGCCTCGGCGCGCTGAGTTGCATTGGCAAGACCGCCGAGGAAGCGCGACTCGGCGGGAACGCATCCAGACCCGAGCATTGGCTCGACGATCACAGCCGCCAACTCCGAGCGGTAGTCGTCGATCAACTGCTCGCACGCCTCCAGGTCGTTGTACGGAGCGATGATGGTGGGGAACGGAGCATTCCACGGGGCGTTGCCGTTCGAGTAGTAGAAGACCCCGCCGTGATACCCGCCGTGCATCACCATGATGGTCGACCGGCCGGTGACGATCCTCGACAGCGTGATCGCGAACAGGTTGGCTTCGGTGCCGGAGTTGGTGAACCGCACTCGCTGATGACCGAACCGGCTGCAGACGAGTTCGGCGAAGCGGATCTCGGCGGGGTGCACACCACCGACGCTGGTGTTGTTGGCCAACGCCTCGGCAACGGCGGCGTGCACGCGCTTTTCCGAGTGGCCGAGAAGCCCGGCGGTGTAGTCGCCGACCAGGTCGACGTAGCGGTGGCCGTCGGCGTCGGTCAAGGTTCCTTCGTGGCCCTCGACGAACGTGAGCGGGAAAGGCGCGTGGTGCAGGATCGTGCGCGTGCTTCCTCCGGGGAGCACCGCTCGGGCGCGTTCGTGTTGTTCGCGCGACACCGGGTTGCGGTCCGCGGTGTCGCGACGGAGCCGGAACACCACGGCCCCGAGAGCACTCTCAGTGGTCATTGACCACAGTATGCCGCGGGGCC
>DATAJN010000184.1:0-11653 GCA_036262105.1 Ilumatobacteraceae bacterium | reverse complement strand
CAATGCTTCTGTGGGGACGAGGAGCACGCCGGTTGCGTTCTCAAGGGTGAGGGTCACCTTGACAGCGGACCCATTGGTCGCCCCGTCGATCGCCGTAGCAGGTGTGATCACGGCTTCGACAACTACTGCGCCATCGGCTTCTGCCGATCTCAGTTGGGTGACCGTGCCTTGCACGTCTCCGATCGTGACGCTCAATCCCGGTACGACGAGCGCTTCGTCGCCAGCCGGCACGTCGATGACGACATCTTGCGTGGGCGACGCGAGTTGCAGCACGGCGTCGCCTTCGCCGACGCTGTCGCCAACGCGTCGTTCGACGGCTGTGACCGATGTTGTCGAAGGAAGAAAGACGATCGACCCGAGCGTGACCTTGCCGGTCTGGTCGATGCCGAGGCCTTGTTGCCAGGCTTTGACCATTGTCCGTGTTGCCGTGTCGAAGTGGTTGTCGACAGCGACGTTGCTGTTGGGGTCGTAACCGAGAGCGACGAGGGCTGCTTCGAGTTGGGCAATGTCGACGCCGTCGGCTGATGAGGTGGACAGCGAGCGCCATGCTGGCAGGTTGCCGTCGAGGGCGACGACGGGTTCGCCGTCGACGGTGTACAGCACGTCGCCGCTGTGTAGGTCGGTGTTGACGGCGACGATCGATGTGATCGTCTGTGTGACCACGGTGCTGGCCGGCGTGGTGGCGCCCGGCGATGCTCCGGTGGAGGCGCTTGGGCGGGTGCCTCCGGTGCCGGTTGGCGCTGCTGCGGTCGGTGCAACTGGCGTTGAAGACGGCGTGGTTGAAGTTGTTGCGCACGGGGTTGTCGGCGGCTCGGTGGTTGTCGGCGTCGTGACCGGAACGTCTGTCGTCGGCGTGGAGGTCGTCGCCGCGGTGTCCACGGTTGCGCTTGGTGTCGTGTCCGGGACAACAACAGTGGTCGTCGGCTCGGGAGTCGTGTCGGCTGTCGTGGCTGGGGTCTGCGAGATGGTGCAATCCTCGACGAGACCTTCTGTCGCCGACGCGCTCGAAAGCAGCGTCGACGACAGACCCGATGTCGACGTCGCGGCCGACTGCTGTGTCGTGGGCGTCGACGCCGACGTCGTGCTGGTTTGGCCGGCGATGCGGTGCAGCACGGTGAGCGTTGACGACAACTCGACGGTTCCGTCGATGCGTTCGGTGGTGGTCAGGTCGCCTGTCTTGATCGGGGTGGTCTTGAGGATGGGCGCTGCTTGAGCTGTCGTGGTGGCGGGTTGGTGGCGCCAGGCGACACCTGCCGCGGTGCCGCCGATGGTCAGGCACAGAACGGAGGCGGCGATCCGCCGTCGTCGCTGGCGCTTTGTGGATTTCGGCATTTCAGGTGCCTCGCAGTGCTTCGGTTGGTGGGAGACGTGCGGCTCGCGCCGCCGGGTAGAGCCCGGCGATGGCGCCGATGGCCAGGGCGGCGAGTACGCCGCCTCCGATGGCGATGGGTGGTACGACGATCTTCCAGTGCTTTGTTGATGCGTAGATGGCGGTGACGGCAGCACCGAGGCCGACGCCGACAACGCCACCGGCGCCGGCCAACAGGACTGCCTCGGTGAGGAATTGTCGGCGGATGTGTGCCCGCGTTGCGCCGAGGGCTCGGCGGAGTCCGATCTCGTTGCGCCGTTCGATGACAGCGATGACCATGACGTTGGCGATGCCGATGCCGCCGACCAGTAGGGCGACGGCTCCGAGGCCGAGGAACAGCGAGGTGAACGCGTTGCTGGCGGCATCTTCCGCAGCGAGGGCGTCGGACGGGCGCGTCGCCTCGACCTCTTCGGGCGTCTCAGGGTTGACGGTCGCAGGGAGAACGCTGCGGACAGCGTCGATTGCGCCTTCTTCAGTACGCACGTAGATCCGCTCAGGGACGATGTCGTCGCCGACCACGTAGGTTTCCGCCGCGGCGATGCCAATGATCGCTGCTCGATCGAGACCCTCGGCGGGGGCCACCGGATTCAAGATCCCGATCACGGCGAACCACGTGTCGCCAATGCGCACCCTGAGTTGGTCGGCGACGTCGACGATGCCGAGCTTTTCCGCGGCGACTGAGCCGAGCACCACGGCGGGATACGTGCTGGTCGCGTCATCGAGCCACTCGCCGTCGGCAAGTGTTGCGTGCAACGTGGTCAACAAGCCGGCATCGGCGGCAAACACCGAGATGCCGCTGTTGATGCCTTCTGAGACGAGGTCGGTGCGCCGCACCGTGCTGTCGACCGTGGCGATCGAACTCACTGCCACCACGGGTTCGATTCGACTGACCATCGATACGGCATCGGCGGGTAGTTGCTGGGTACCACGGCCGAAGCCTTGACCGGCCTCCACCTCCAACAAGTTGGTGCCAAGGGCGCGGATCCTGGTCTGCAGCTCCTGGCGCGACGACGCGGAAAGTCCGAGCACTCCGACCATCGCAGCAATGCCGATGGCGACACCGAGCGTGGAGAGACCGGTGCGCACTCGCCGGGTGCGCAAGCCGAGGGCACCGACGCGCAGAACATCGGTGGGCTTCAACTTCGATCGGTACATGGCCGGTGCTGCGCTCATCGTGTTGCTCCGACTGAGGTGTCAGCTGTGTCGTCGAGCGACTCGATCGACTCGATCGACTCGATCGACCCGTCGAGCATGGAGATGCGCCGCGGTAACGAGGCGGCGAGCTCTCGGTCGTGCGTGATGATCACAATGGTGCGTCCCTCGGCATGGAGCTCGCGGATCAGCTCCATCACCGCCCCGCCCGATCGTGAGTCAAGATTGCCGGTGGGTTCATCTGCCAGCACGATCGAGGGTCGGTTGACGATTGCCCTGGCGATGGCGACGCGTTGACGTTCACCGCCGGACATCTGGTTCGGCGTGTGTGTCAGGCGTTGTCCCAATCCGACTCGCCGCAGCGCTTCTGCGGCGGCGTCGCGTCGATCGGCTTGGGCGCGACCGCGGTACAGCAACCCGTTGGCAACGTTGTCGATGGCGGTCATCCCCTCGAGCAGGAAGAACGATTGGAAGACGAACCCGATGAGGTGCGAACGCACACCGGAGAGTTGCCGGTCGCTCATTTGCGACGTGTCGATACCAGCCACCCGGACGATGCCGGTGCTCGGGCGATCAAGTGTGCCGATGATGTGCAGCAGTGTCGATTTGCCCGAGCCCGACGGGCCGACGATGGCCGTCAGTTCTCCGTTGTGGACCTCCAACGACACGTTGTCGAGGGCGCGTACCGGTGGTTCTCCGGGGTATTCCTTGACGATGTCGATGAGTTCCAACGCCAACCCGGCGTCATTGCTGTCCATGCTCGCAGCGGGTGAGTGGTTCATGCCGGGACCACGACCTCGGTGCCGGCGGTAATTTCGCCGTCGACTTGTACGAAACCATTTGTGAAGAGACCGGGCTTTACACCAACCAGTTTGGTTTGGTTCGTGCCGTCCGCTGCGCTGCCGGTGACCACCTCGACCGCGTATCCACCCTCGGTCAAGGCGACCAGTGCGCTGACCGGTACCACGATGGCCTGGGGGACGTTGGCGGAGACGACACGGAGTGTCACCGGGATCTCGACGAATGAATCAACGCTCGCCGGTATCTTGTCGACCTTGATGGTGATCGTCACCGACGGGGTGTCGCCCGGGGTCCCACTGGTGTTGGTGGCCACGTTGCCGACGTCGACGACCGTGCCCGGTTGAACTGTGCCGTCGGGAAACTCGACATCGATGGTCGCACCGAGAGCGAAGGTGTCGTCCCCGATCGGTGCCGACGTCGTCACTTGCCGCGATGGCGCTGTGAGTGACATCACGACCGTGTCACCATCCAGGACGGTCCCGGCGGCTACGAGTGCTGCGCCGGTTGACAGCCCGGCCGGCACAACGACGAACGACCCTGCTGGCACAACGATGTTCGCTGAGTCAGCGGTGACGCCGAGCGATGCCCACCACGCCGCAGTGGCCGTCGCGGTCGCCGAGTCGAAGTGATCGTCAACCGTCATCGTTCCCTCGGCTGTGAAACCCATGATGCTCAGTGCCTTCTCGAACAGGTTCACGTCGGCACCGTCGCTGACCCCGTCGGAAAGCGAGCGCGACAGAACAGGCGTCGCGGCCGCATCGCCCTCGATGGCGATCACCGGCAGATCGTTGCTCCAATAGACAACAGTGCCCGTCGTGACCTCACCCGTGGCAGCAAACCGATCAACGGTTGCCCCCCCTGCAGCCGAGACGAGATACTTCCGTTCGGCCTGACGTCCGACGACCAGGGCCGTACCAGACTGGACAGATCCGCCAACCGTTGCCGAAACCGTATCGACCAGCAGACGACCAGGAACGAACACCAGCTCGCCGGCAGAGATCTTGCCGTCTCCGTCGAGGCCGAGGCTGTCTTCCCATGCTGTCACGGCAGCCTTGGTCGCCGAGTCGAATTCCTCATCGATGACGATCGTGTGATCGGTGTCGAATCCGAGTTGCACCAAGTTCGATTCGAGTTGGCGGATGTCGGCACCATCGCTCGACGACGTCGACAAGTCGCGATACTCGGGAACGTCGCCGATCATTGCCACCACAGGAGCGCCGTCGACGGTGGCCACGACTGTGCCGGCGTCGATGGTGTCGCCACCTGAGACGATGCTGGTGACCGTGCCGGCCACCGGCGACGACACTGTGGCCGACGTGGTGAACCCGAGGGTTGCGGTGGTCTCGTCGTAGGTCACCAGGTCGAGCTGTTGCACCTTGGTGGTGCTCAGCTGCACGGGCTCACGAGCCACGGACGACGCGTCGGCGTGGCGGCTTCCGAGGAGGTAGCCCGCGCTGGCACCTCCGACCAGGACGACGAGCCCAAGTACTGTCACTGATGCCGCCCTCACGGCGTTGTCGTTGTGGTGTCAGTGGTGCCTCCAGCAGGCTGGAAAGCATTCGTCAGTATCGACGCACAGGCGTCGAGCGCGGCGCTGACCGCTGGGTCGCTGTCGTCGAGACCAAGCTGCTCGATGATCCGATCGGTCGGATTGAAACCAGCACCACCCGGACCGCCGGCAGGAGCGCTACCACCCGCCGGAGGGCCACCGAAACCGCCACCACCGGCCGGGATCGAACCGTCCGGCGCTAGTCCGCCGTTTCCGTTACCACCTGGGGCACCAAACGTGATGTCGTCGACCTGCAACCCCTGATCACGCAAGCATGCGGTGTAGTCGCTCAGACTGGTCTGAAGTCCGCTGAAGTCGGGCGCGTTGCCACCGCCGAGAGCAACTCCTTGCAACAGATCACCACATGCGGTCTGCGCTGTCTGGAAGGCGTCGGATTGCGGGTCGATGCCCGACCCGGCACCGAATCCGCCACCCGTTGGATTGCCGTCCGCGTCGAAGGTCGGGTCGGCCATGTCGACGCCGTTCTCGCGCATGCATGCCGCGTACTTGAGCAACGCATCCTGAGTGTTGGCCGCGGCCGTCGTCGGCGGCGACGAACCGGCTGTCGAGCCGAGAGAGGCGACCTCCGCCTTGGCAGGATTGCCGCCTCCGCACGCAGTTGCAAGCAGAGCGACAGAGATGCCGAGCACGGCGATCGAGAAACGGGCGTTCAATCGAGTTGTCATGCGCCTCATCGTGGGGAAGTCACCTTCAGGTTCGCTGCGGTTCGCCTTACAGGTTCCTGTGTGTTCATCAACCGAACGCGTACCCGCTTCACATCGACTTCGCAGCCGGTACACCGGGACTTCTCAAGGACGAGTCTCATCGTGAGCGAATGCTCACCAGACAACATCACAACACGACACGACGACAATTCGTCGGGGGTGCGCTCGCCGTCATCGGCGGGTTTCCGATCATCGACGCGCTCGGAGCGTTCACGGGCGGTCTCGACACGGCCAATGCAGCATCGTCAACTTCCACTCAGCGACTGCTGATGGTCGGTGACTCGCTGACAGTCGGTTCCCTGCCCTATCAGGCGGGCGCGTTCATCGACAACGGGTGGACCGACATGGCCGTCGACGCCCATGGCAGCCGAGGCATCAAGACCAAAGTGTCCGCTGACCCGCACACCGGGCTGACCGCGGTCGATGCGCTGCGCGCCGCTCACGGCGACGCCGACTTGTGGGTCGTCGCTCTTGGCACCAACGACGCCGGCCAATACCCGGCCAGCCAGTACCCCGATTTGATCGCCTCAATGCTCAACCGCATCGGAGCCGACCATCTGACGATGTGGGTCAACACGTACATGCCCACCCGAGCGCGCCTTCAGGAGGCCTGGAACAGCGCCTTGAACGACGTTGCCGCGCAGCGCCCCGACGAACTCGTCGTCTACGACTGGGCGGCCTACGCGGCCGGGCACGCCGGATGGCTGGGCGAAGACTCGATCCACTACACGAACGCCGGTTACAAAGCGCGATCGTCGGCAGTGGCCGCGGCGTCGACCAAAACGAGTCAGCAAGTAAGCGGCTCTCAAAGCACGACCGACAATCCCCCGGTCGTGACAACGGTGATCGCACCCGCTGGCTTCCAGCCAGTACCACCCGTACGGATCTTGGACACGCGGGTCAGCGGCTCTCGTCTGCGAGCAGGCGAGCAACGAACCATTGATCTCTCCCACGTCGTTCCGTCCCAGGCGACGGTCGTGGCTGTCAATCTCACTGCCGTTGAGCCCGAGACGTCCGGGTTCTTGACCGCGGGGCCGCTGTCGAACATTCCACCCTCGGTGTCGACGGTCAACTTCGGCGCCGGCGACGCAACGGCGGGCCACGCAATGGCTCTCCTGTCGCCCGGAGCAACCTTGGACGTGTACTCGTCGACGGCAACAGATCTCGTCGCCGACGTCTTCGGTTGGTTCGCACCCGACGCTCCACTGGGTCTCGTACCCTCTACACCTACACGCCTGATCGACACACGCTCGACCGCACCCACCGAGGCGGCCGGTTCGACTCGGACGCTCGAGATAGCCTCATCGGCCGGCGTCACCCCCAAGGCGGCAATGCTGAACATCATCGCCGCGGACGCAACCACCAACGGGTTCATCACCGTTTGGCCGGCCGATCATGCGATGCCCGACGTGTCATGCCTCAACTACACGACTGGCGTGCCGGCGATTGCGAACCTTGTCCAGGTCGGCCTCGACAACAGTGGACGGGTCTCGGTCTTCACGAGCGGGCAGGCAGCAGTCGTCGTCGACCTGATCGCTACGTACGACGACCGGGCGGACTCGCTGCGATACCAGGCGGTCGAGCCGGTGAGGTTGTTGGACACCCGCAGCGGCCGCGGCGGATGGCTCGGACCGACAGCTCGCGACCAGGCGATCGATGTACCGATTCCCGACACCGAGGTCGTGGCCGCGGGCGTGCTGACTGTCACCGCGGCACGCCGCCAAGGTTGGCTCAGCACCTATCCAGGAACTTCCATCCTCAGCCTGTCAACGCAACACCCGGTGTCCAACGTTGCCGTGGCCAGTCCGGCGTCCGATGGGCGACTTGCCATCACGCAAGCCGGCGGCGGCGGCGAACACGTTGTGTTCGATCTGACGGGATGGTTCAGCAGACCTGGCCAGTGACTGCAATGCCACCGGCCGAGGCGTTCGACCGTCGCCGATTTCTTCGTCTCGCCGCCGGTGCCGCAGCGGCACTGGCCGTGAGCTTTGACAATGTGCCGAGCATCCAGGCCTCGGCGCGTCACGCGTTGCGACGCCTGAAATCACCGACCGATCGCCTCCTTGCGCTGCAGAGCGGCTTTGGATCGCCAATCGACCAATGGCAAGCAGGCGACATACCCCACTCATACTCCCTTCCGAACGGGACGACGATTTGGATGTTGAACGATTCGTTCCTGTCCGTCACGCCCAACGATCCCATCGGCTCGACATCGACGTTCGTTCGAAACACCGCAATTCTCGAGAACCGGCAGTCCCAGCTCTCACTCGTCGAGTCAGGCCACAGCTACCTCGACGAAGGTGAGCGGCTTCTGGACCGATGGTGGTGGTTCCACGGAGGCCACGTCCAGGGCCAACTCCTTCACATCGTGACCACTGAAATGCTTCGAAAGGAGCCGCTCGGCTGGGCTATCAACTTCGAGCCAACAACAACGTGGATCACCACCCTCCAATGGCGGACTGGTCGCATCCTCAAAATGCAGCCAGCGCCCAACAACGGAGTAAGCCCCGTCTACGGGTTCTCCGTCGCCTCCGATCACGAATGGACCTATCTGTACGGCAACAACCACCTCTATGGGCGCGGGACGACAGAGAACAGAGTTGCACGAGTCCCTCGTGGCCGACTACTCGCTACACCCACGTATTGGGATGGCGAAGCTTGGACAGCAGACGCGAACGCTGCGATCAGCATCTTGACCCACGGGACGTTTGCCTGCAGGCTGTACGTATTCCGGCATGGCAACAGATGGCTCGCCACCGCCAAGGACGACGAGTTCTATGGCGACGAGATCCTCCTCTTCGAAGCTTCGCAACCGACCGGGCCTTGGCGCATCATCCAACGTTTCGCTCCGCCGACCAAGACCGGAGACACTCAAACATGCACCTACGACGCGATGGCTTGCACGCTAACGCCGGGCTCGCTGCTTCTGTGGTGGTCGAACAACGCGTACGATGAACAACTCGTTCGAGCTGAACCCGCGATCTACCGACCCAGCTTCACCCAACTGACTCTGCCCGCACCAGTCGCGAAACTCTGACAGCCCGAGCCTGGGCCTCGACACGTCCAGACATCCTCCGCCGAAGAAGCAAGTCACCAATCCTCCGGCACCGGCGGAGAATCGGTGACCCGCCTCGGGCCGCTCGGTGTCGGTCGCGCTGGTCCGGCGATCTTCTTCGTCACTCATACGCGCTCTCGTTTTCCCGGTAGGCTCGCCGCTCAGCGGGACGAATGCAGCAAGGAAGGCGGGCGACATGCGCTCGAGGCACGTTCTGACACTTCTCCTGGTGCTCGCCAGCGCCGTCGCCGCGTTACCCGGGCAGGCGCTCGCCGCTCCTCCGCTCGTCGCCGGTATCAGCGCGGAGGGCATGACGCTCCCTGCGGGTGCCTCGAACGTGCGAGACCGCGCTGCCGATGGCGGCCGTGCCGCGCAGTTCAGCCGGAACGGCACCGCCACGACGACGCTCACGACCAGCGCGGCCGTCACGTCGCTGACGCTCTCGGCACGCGGCATCCGCTGCTCGAGCTCGTGGCCGCAGGTGCAGCTGACGATCGACGGCGTGAGCGCACTGTCGACCGCTGCAGGCACGACTGGCTGGACGACGTACTCGGCCACCGGCCTGAACATCCCGGCCGGCGTCCACACGATCTCGATCGTCGCGAGCAACATCGCCTCCACCCGCAATTGCGACCGCTACCTGCTCGTCGACCTCGTGCGCTTGTACGGCGCGGAGGCGCCGCCTCCGCCACCGCCAACTCCTATCGCGGGCTGCGCCGCGATGGTCCTTCCGGCCTACTCCTATCCCAACCCGCCGACGTTCTGGGACAACGGCATCGCGGGCGCCAACCCGGTGCAGATCATGATCGCCAATCCCGCCAGCGGGCCAGGCAAGACACGGGACGCCAACTACACGTCGGCCTTCGGGCGCGCCCGCGCCGCGGGCATTCGCGTGATGGGCTACGTCCACACGGATTACGCCGGCCGTTCTCAGTCGTCCGTGCGCGCCGACATCACCGCCTGGAGAACGCTCTACAACGTCACGGACATCTTCTTCGACCAGGTGCCGAGCAGTCCGGCCTCCCTCGCCTATTACCAGCAGATCGCGGACGTCGTCCATGCGACGCCGGGCGCGCTCACGATGCTCAATCCCGGCACCAACGTCGACGAGGGCTACCTGCAGATGGCCGACATCCTCAACATCTTCGAGGGCTCGGGAGCCGACTACGCCGCGTGGGCTCCAGCCGCCTGGGTGGCCAACTACCCGGCGACGCGCTTCTCGCACGTCATCTACGGCGTCCCCGACGCGGCGAGCATGACGACGGTGCTCAATCAGGCGCTCACCCGCCAGGCGGGCTACGTGTACATCACGAGCGATGTGATGCCCAACCCGTGGGACGTCCTGCCGTCGTACTGGACGACCGAGATCGCGCAGATCCGGCAGGCGTGCGCGGCGGCGACGCCTCCCGCCGTCTAGCGGACGGCCCACCGGCGCACCCTGGTCGCCGTAACCCATCAGCAACCGCGTCACGTTGGTTTCGAAGGGGGACTTGCACCATAACCCACGCCCGCCGGCAGCTACCCGGGCCCCGAATCCGGCACGTCGAGTCCGAGCTACGGTAACGGCGCGCCGCACGACGCTCCACGACCAAGGAGACACCATGGACCTCTTGATTCTCGCCCATCTCTCATCCAGTTATGAGAAGTGGAAGGCAGTTTTTGACGGAGACGCCGATGCTCAGTCGGCGTGGATCAGCGGCGAAGTGCTTGTCGCCCAGGCAAACGAGAAGACGGCCATGATCGTCGCATACGGCGTCGACATGGAGGGTATGGCTGCGTTCATGGGTACGCCCGAGTTCACCGAGCGCACTGCCGCGTACGTCGACGGGCACACGGTCTACTCCATCTCGGAGCTGCCGCCACCAGCCTGACGTCGCTCTTCATCGTGACGGAGGCTGGACGAACGCTTGGCGGCAACCGACTGCACCAGTCGAGGGATTGCGCGCCGGCACCTGAGACGCCTCGCCGGTCCCAGCCGTTTGACCTATTCCGGGACAGCCCGCGGTCCTAACACTTCTACGTAGTCATGCTCGCCACCCGCAAGCTGGAACATCGCAAGCCCCGGTTCTTCCGCAACTACCTCGATGCCGATTGGATCCTTCCCCGCGGCGCTCAAACCTAGACCCGAGTGGCGGACACGGTGCTCGCTTGCGCCAATCGTGCACGAGGACCGCCCACAAGTAGCAACTAACGGGGCACCTCCGCTTACCGTCACTCTCGGGGAGGTCGGCTTGCGGGAACCTTCAGGTACAAGACCTGCTGTGTCGAAGGGGGGACTTGAACCCCCACGAGATTTCTCTCACCAGCCCCTCAAGCTGGCGCGTCTGCCTATTTCGCCACTTCGACGTGGTGGGGTATTGAGGATAACGCAGCCTCAGCTGCGGACCAACAGGAAACCGAGAGCGACAACCGTGAAGATCCAGACGAGAGCGAGCACCGTGGTGATGCGGGTGAGGTTGCGTTCTGCCGAGGTGGAGCCGAGTGCCGCACCACCTCCACCGCCGAACATGTCGGAAAGTCCTCCGCCGCGACCGCTGTGCATCAGCACACCGGCAACCATGCCCAACATCGACACGATGTTGATCACCACCACGGAGTACATCACGAAGTCGCGCACGGTTTGCCAGCCTACCGTGGGTTCTCAGCGAGCGACGGCGGGGGCGTTCACATGAACGACCTCGGGGAAATAGCAGGCCACCCGGTGGCCGTCACCTCGGTCTTCCAAAGGCGGTTCCTCGCCGGCGCAGATATCTTGGGCCTTCGGGCAGCGGGTTCGGAAACGACAGCCAGATGGCGGATTGACCGGGCTTGGCACATCACCGGTGAGCACGATGCGCTTGCGGTCGCGCTCGATGGTGGGGTCGGGTTCGGGCGCCGCCGACAACAACGCCTGCGTGTACGGGTGCATCGGCGCGTTGTACAGCAACTCGGACGGACCGGTCTCCATCACTTTGCCCAGGTACATCACAGCGACGCTGTCGGAGATGTGCCGCACCACCGAC
>DATAJN010000183.1:0-12233 GCA_036262105.1 Ilumatobacteraceae bacterium | reverse complement strand
GTCGACGGGAACGATCTCTGCCATTGTGTGACCCCCAAGTCAATCGTTGTTCGACGAACCCGTTCCCACATACGGGCTGCGAGCGGCGATGCTATATCACACAGTTCGAATCACTCACGTCCGTCGACGAGCAGAGCAATCCCGTTCGTGGCTTTCAGCCGCATGGCCAAGGGGGCGGCGTACTCCGGATCTTCGTACCTTCACACACCGAATCTTGGCATAAGGTCGCCGTGCCACGCGCCAACTAACTTCGCCGGAGTGAGCGATCTGAACCTGCTGAAGTCGGCGATCGATGCTGCTCGGGCAGGTGGCGACAGGTTGATGGAGGGTCTTCTGCGCCCGCCGGAGATTCATCAGAAGTCGGCGCGGTCGAACATCGTGACGTGGGCCGACGAGGCGGCGCAGGCGACGATCGTCGAGCTGTTGCTCGGTCGCTACCCCGACCATGCGATTCTGGGCGAGGAAGGTTCGGCCGGGAACATCGATGGGCCGTACACATGGATCGTCGACCCGCTCGACGGTACCTCGAACTATGCCAGAGGCATGTCGCCTTGGGGGGTCTCGATCGCCGTGCGCGAAACAGGTGGTCCACTTCTGGCGGGCGTGATTCTCGACCCTCTGCGCGACGAGATGTTCGCTGTCGAGCGCGGCGGCGGAACTACTTGCCGACCGAGTGACACCACCGACGTCGGAAAAGCGCTCATCGCGACCGGCCTGCAGAACGACGACCCTGCAGCCATACACCAGCACACCCTGCGGATCGAGCAGATGCACCTTCACTGTCGGGGCACGCGTGCAATCGGCTGCCCGTCGTTCGCGCTGGCCTACGTCGCCGCGGGCAAGCTCGACGGGTTCGTCGAGAAAGATGCCACGTACGCGTGGGATGTCGCCGCGGCGGTCTTGCTGCTCGAGGAAGCCGGGGGTGTGGCCACCGACCTCGACGGCGGACCGGTCAACCTCGGCCCCGGTGTCACGAACATCGTCGCCGCGAACCGGGCGATTCACGCCGATCTGCTCGACATCGTCAACTTGAGGAGGGCGTGACATGCCACGACTAGACGGCAAACGAGCGATCATCACCGGCGGAGCCAGTGGGCTCGGCGCGGCCGTCGCCCGCAGGTTCGTGGAGGAGGGAGCGGCGGTCGCGTTGATCGATCTGCCGCACACGCTCGAGCGCGCCACGACGCTGGTCAACGAATTGGGGACCGGCGGGGGAACTGCCTGTTTCGTTGCCGGTGACGTGCTCGATGTCGACTCGATCCGATCCGCTGTCGACCGCGCCGCGGCAGCGTTGGACGGTGTCGACGTGTGTGTCGCGTCGGCCGGAGTGGCCGCACATCCCGAGGCCGGCTTCCATGGCCTCATCGACCTCGAACCAGAACACTTCGACTTCGTTCACAACGTCAACGTTCGAGGGGTGTTCCTCACTGCGCAGCGAGTCGCTCAGTTGATGATTGCCGCCGGCCACGGCGGCAGCATCGTGACTCTTGCGTCGATCGCTGCCAAGCGGCCCTCCGCCGGTGTCTACAGCGTCTCCAAGGCCGCGGTCTGGATGCTCACCCGCTCGTTGGCCGGCGAACTCGGCCCGCGCGGCATTCGGGTCAACGCGATCGGTCCGGCCTACGTCACCACCGAGATGCTTGCCGGCATCGCCAAGCAGGCGGTCGGCGACGACCCGGCGGCACAGCAGGCGTGGTACGACCAGCGAGCCGCACAGCTTCCGCTCGGCGCTCTACCGACGCCGCTCGACATCGCCAACACTGCGCTCTTCCTCTGCAGCGACGAGGCTTCGTCGTTCACTGGTTCGATCCTGCACCCCGACGGCGGCATGACGTCGGCTACTGGAGGTGGCTGACATGGCCGCGCCCGATCTCGGCGTACCCGTTTCGACATTGGGCTCTGGAGTGACGGTGCATCATGGTGTGGAGTTCGCGTCGATCGAGGGCTTCCGGCCGTTGCTGCTCGATCTCTATCTCCCAGCGTCGGGCGCGGCGTCCGGTTCTGCCATCGTCTACTTGCACGGTGGCGGGTGGGCGGTGGGAACTCGGCGGCGCTTCGGCCGCGCCTTCATTCCGTGGTCTCCGACTCCGCTCGACCGACTCGCCCAGGCCGGCTTCGCGATTGCCACCGCCGACTATCGGCTCAGCGGCGAGGCGCAGTTCCCTGCCCAACTGCACGACGTGAAGGCGGCGATTCGATGGGTGCGCGGCAACGCCGAAGCGCTCGCCGTCGACCCGGCTCGGATCGTCGCCTGGGGAGAATCGGCCGGCGGGCATCTTGCCGTGCTCGCCGGTCTCACCGCCGAGCGAGCCGACCTGGAGGGCGAAGTCGGAGATCAGCTCGGCGAATCGAGTGCCGTGCGTGGAGTGATCGATTGGTACGGCCCGATGAACCTGTTGTCACTCAGCGCTCAGCACCTTCCCACCAGCGAGAAGCGACCGGACGACGCGGGGTCATGGGAATCGACGATGGTTGGCGCCGCTCTGCAGACCGACCCGGTGCGCAGCCGGGCCGCGAGCCCGATCTCATACGTCCATGCGGCCGCGCCGCCGATCCAGATCCATCACGGCACCAACGACGGGCAGGTACCGTTCGCCCAGAGCGTGGAGTTCGCCGACGCACTGCGCCAGGCCGGTGGCGATGTCGAGCTCATCGTCGTCCAGGGCAGCGATCACTTCTGGACCGGCGCGCCGGACCTGCACGCCATCTTCGACGCCTCCACGGCCTTCGCCCGACGCGTCAGCGCCCGATGACCGCCGCAGCTCATTGGGCGCGATACCAGAAACCCCGCTTCCAAAATCACGCCCAAGGAGCTCGTTGGGCGCGAGACTGGAACTGGCACTACCGAGATCGCGCCCATGGAGGCGGGAACATCGAGGAGCGTGAGTGATGAGCAGTGAACCGTTGGACAGTGCCATGGAGTGGGTGGCCGAGCACACCCGCAAGTACGTGGAGAGCGGTGGCGAGGATGGCTACATGTGGCGCGGATACCCGACCATCGTGCTCACCACGACAGGTCGCAAGTCCGGTGACCTCCGGCGCAACGCGCTGATCTTCGGGCGCGATGGCGACGACTACATCCTGGTCGCCTCTTACGGCGGTCGACCGCAGCATCCACTCTGGTACCGCAACCTCGTCACTGATCCGTCGGTGACGATTCAGGAGCGTTCCGACGTGAAGCGCTGCGTCGCCGAGACCGTTGCCGAAGGCCCCGACCGGGATCGGTTGTGGGCGCAGATGGTGGCGATCTTTCCGCCGTATGCCGAGTACCAGGCCAAGACGGAGCGGCGAATCCCCGTCGTGCGCGCCCGTCCGGCTTGACACAACTGCTACTTCAGCGCCGGGATCACCTCGCTGGCGAACATCCGCATGGATCGGTGCGTGTCCTCGTTGCGCATACCGGGCTGTCGCATCTGTAGGGCGAACTGCGTGGTCCTGCCGGCGTGGCCGTCGACGAATGGGCGGAGCTTGCCCACCACGTCGTCGGGCGTGCCTACCGCGGCAAACCAGAACCCGGCGTTTCCACTGCGCAGCATCTCCTGTGTGACTCGGCCCTCGGCCGGCGCGGGTTCGCCTTGCAAGTTCTTGCGCATCTGGTAGAAGTTGACGAAGTACTCGATGCCGCGCCCGGCGATCTCCCAGGCTTTGTCCGCTGTGTCCGCCACGCACACGGGGATCATGACGGACACCTGATGGTCGGCGGGGTTGCGGCCACACGCTTGCAGCGCGGCGTCGTACCCGGCGTTGAACGGGGCGATCAGGTTCATACCTCGTTTGGCCGCCTGGTCGAGATTTTTCGGGCCCATCCCGCCCCACCACATCGGCAGCGGTTGCTGCACCGGCTTGGTCGTGAACGTCATGTCGGCGATGTCGTAGAAGCGACCCTTGTGGCTGAACATCTCCGTCTCGGCAAAGGCTCGTTGAATCCAATCGACGGCCTCCCACGACCGCTGGTTCATTTCAGCGGGGCTCTTTCCGAAGGTGACGAACTCCTCGTACTGTGAGCCAGGACCGACACCGAGATCGAATCGTCCGTTCGACAAGATGTCGGCAATCGCTGCGTCTTCGGCAACTCGGATCGGGTCGTGGAATGGCAGCAGCACGACCGAGGTTCCGACGCGGATCCGTTCGGTGCGGGCGGCCACCGCAGCGGCGACCATCATCGGCGAACCAGTCCACTGGCACTCACGGAAGTGGTGCTCGCCGTACCAGGTGTGGCTGAAGCCCAACTCCTCCGCGAGCACGGCGTCGCTGATGTAGTCGGCGTACACCTGTTGAAGGTCGTAGGCGAAGTCGGGATGGTTACGAACTCCGTTGATCAAGGCGTATTGCACACAACACCTTCCTTTCGTCAGCAATTCTGCATCCTGTCGAAGCTTCAAGCAACAGCTGCAGCGATCGTCGTCGGAGGAGTGTGCACATCGAACGAAACCGTGCGTTGTATTCCGGCACCACTCGGCGACTGGTTCTTGTCGATCAGACCGAGGCGCTCGAACACGTCGCATCGCGTCACCTCGGCGACCGCTTCTTGCAACTGCAGTGGTTCGTGCCACACCGAGTAGCGCCCGATGGATCCGTCAGGTCGCGGATACCAACCGACCGTGGGATCGGTCAAGGAATCGGCGTCGTCGGCTGCGCCATCGAAGCGCAGCGAGCGCGGGAACGACCGACCGGTTCTGCTCAGGTCGACGGCGGCGGTACCCCAGTTGCCGGACGCGCGAAACATCCAGTGGGCACGTGAGTCGTCACCACAGGAGGTGTGGATGTCGATCGACTCGCGGTGCCACGGCATCTTCCACAAGGCTGTTGCAACTACAACAAGCGGGCTGGACAGCGAGCCGCCGAAGAACCACACTCCGCGCTCCTCGCCGCGACGAACGAAGGTGCGGTAGTCGGCCTGACCGCACGACAACCGGGCGAAGGGGGCTGCCCGGAAGTGGAAGCCATGGTTTCTGAAGGCGACCATGGCGACGTACGCCGTACCGGACCGTTCCTCGGGTTCGAACCCGGCGGGCAGGTGAGGTCGTAGGCGCTCGGGATCGACCGGCCAGTTGATGATGGCAAAGTCTTCGAGCAGCACCCGTGCGTGGCACCAGCGCGGCCGCGGCCGGTCAGACAAAGCTGCAGGTGACCGTGCCGAGAGGCCCGTAGTCGGCGACGAACTCATCGCCGGCATGGGTCGCTGTCGCTCGCGTGAAGGAGCCGGCGAGGATGATCTGACCGGCCTCGATCGCCATGCCGTACGGCGCCAGGCGTCGAGCTACCCAGGCAATGCCTTTGGCCGGATGGCCGAGCACCCCGGCAGCGAGACCGGTCTCTTCGACCACGCCGTTGCAGGAGAAGATCGCGCCGATCCAGCGCATGTCGACTTCAGTCGGTGCCACCTGCTCGCCGCCGAGGATGATCCCTGCGTCGGCTGCGTTGTCGGCGATGGTGTCGATGATCGTCCGCGCCTTGCCGGTGACCGGGTGTATCCGGTAGCTGCGAGCATCGATGAGCTCCATCGCAGGCTGAATGTAATCGGTTGCTGCCAACACCTCTTCGACGGTGACCGACTCTCCGCTGAGCCGGTGGCCAATCATGAACGCGACCTCGACCTCGAGTTTTGGGTCGACGTAGTCGGCGTGACGCAGCTCGACCCCGCTGGGCATCACCATGTAGTCGAGCAAGGCTCCGAAGTCGGGCTCGTCGATCTTCATCTGCTGCTGCATTGCCCGCGACGTCAAACCGATCTTGCGGCCAACGAGCTTGGCACCACCTGCGATCTGCAGGTTGACCCACGCCTGCTGCACCGCGTACGCGTCGTCGAGGTCGAGATCGGGATGCTCGATGCTGATTGGGTCGATCGACTTCACTTCGCGTCGCGCCAACTCGTGCCGATTGGCCAGGTCAAGGGCCAGCTCGGCGGAGATCATCGCGTCACGCCGTGGCCGTCGGCGCCGACGGTGATGCGTTGCTCGTCGCTCTTGCGCTGACGGAGGGGCTGCAGGTTGCCGTCGAGATCGAGCACGCCGCTGGCCTCCTCGTACCACTTGGGCACGATGGGGTTTGCCCAGAAGTCGCGACGTCGTTGATCGTTGACGTTCCAGCGCAACGGCTGGTGGCCGGGATCGCCGGTGAAGTAGTCGGTCGTGTAGATCTCGACACGGTGACCGTCTGGGTCGCGTAGGTAGAGGTAGAAGGCATTCGACACGCCGTGACGGCCAGGCCCGCGCTCGATGTGGTGATGCTCGTTCGTCGCACCCAGGGTGTCGGCTACTCCGAGGATGTGGTGCGACTCGGGGCAGGCGAACGCGAGGTGGTGCAGTTGTGGCGATGAACCCTGTGTCGAGGCGATGTCGTGCACCGTCTGCTTGCGGAACATCCAGGTCGCGTACAGCGTGCCATCGTCGTCTTGGATCGTCTCCGACAGGCCGAAGCCCAGTTCGGTGTACCACTCGTAGAAGGCGCGAACGTCGTCGGTGACGAGATTGATGTGGTCGAGCCGGTTGATGCTGGCACCATGGCGCAGGTCGTAGCGCTGATGATGGTGCCCGATCCACTCGATGTCGTGGAAGTACTCGACGACGAAGCCGAAGGGGTCTTGCACGCGAACGGTCGGCCCGACTGAGCGCGTCGCGCCGGCGGGGTAGCGGCGCACCTCGCAACCGCGGTCGGTGTGGAACAGTGCAGCGGCGTCGAGGTCTTCGGGTGTTCGCACGCGAAAGGCGAACCGTGAACATGCCGGTACAGCCCCCTTGCGGAGGATGAGGCTGTGATGGATGAACTCCTCGTGGCCGCGTAGGTAGACGGCGGTGGCGTCTTCGAAGCTGATCACGAAACCGAGACGATCGACCCAGAAGTGCTTGCTGACACCCAGATCGGTGACGATCAGTTCGGCGTATGCAGAGCGAACGATGTCGGGGGGAGGAGATGCGGCCATCGACACGATCGTAGGCCCACTTGCCGTCTATCGTGCCACGCAACAACCGATCACGGAGGGTGCGATGCCTGCACGTACAGGGGCAGAGTTCTTGGAAGGTCTGCGCAATCGCAAGCGTGAGGTGTGGTTGGGTGACGAGCCGGTCGACGACGTCACGACCCATCCCCAACTCGCCGGTGCAGCCCACGGACTATCCGCCGTGTTCGACCTGCAGCACGAGTACGCCGACGACTGCCTCATGCCCGATCCGGAGACTGGCGAGGTCATCGCCGTCAGCCACATGATCCCCCGGTCCATCGACGATCTCAAGCGCAGGCACCGCGGCCTGCGCCGTGTGGCCGAGAGCTCTGTCGGCATCATGGGCCGGACGCCCGACTACATGAACGTCACCTTCGCCGGATTCGCGGGTGAGCGCACACCGTGGCTCGGTCCCGATGGGAAGAACGAGCGCGGCCACGACAACCTGTGCAACTACCAGCGCATGATCGCGCGCGACGACCTGTCGCTGACCCACACGATCGTTCACCCGACGATCGACAGGGTGAAAGACACATCGTTTGCCGGTAACCCGGTGCCCTTGCACAAGATCGGTGAATCCGCCAACGGCATCATTGTGCGCGGCGCCCGAATCCTCGCCACCCTCGCCCCGTTCGCCGACGAGATGACCGTGTACCCGGGGCACCCGCTTCCCGCCGACGCCACCGACGAATACGCGCTCAGCTTCGCAATACCAATGGATACGCCGGGTCTCATCTTCCTCTGCCGCGACAGCGCGGCGGCGGTGGGCTCCAACCACTTCGACCACCCGTTGTCATCGCGATTCGACGAGCAAGATGCGTTCGCCATCTTCGACGATGTCGAAGTGCCGCGTGATCGAGTGTTCATCGACGGCGACATCGAGGTCTACAACTCGGTGATGGGTCCGACGGCATGGTGGCCGAACATCATGCAGCAGACCACGATTCGAGCGTTGACGAAGCTGGAGTTCGCCTACGGGTTGGCCTGTCGGATGGCCGAAGCCGTCAACGACAACTCGGCGCCGACGCTCGAGATGCTGGGCGAGCTCTCCAGCTACGTGGAGGTCACTCGCAACGCGATCCTGTTGTCCGAGGAGCACGCCTATGACCGCGGCGATGGCGCGGTGTTCCCCGACGCTCGAGCGATGCACCCGATGCGATCGATGCTCGCCGTCTGGTACCCGCGCGTGCGCGAGATCCTGCTGCTGATCGGAAGTCACAACCTGTTAGCCACTCCCAGCCGTGGCATGCTGGCCGATGCCAGGCTGCGGCCGCTGATCGACGAGTTCCTGCACGGTGCGAACGACGTCGATGCCGAGCGGCGCGCGGCGATCTACCGGCTGGCGTGGGACTTCATCGGTTCCGGTCTCGGCTCACGCAACGAACTGTACGAGCGCAACTACCTCGGCTCGGCCAGAACGAGCCGCACCATTCACCACCTGGCCTACGCCGACAAGGTCGTGCCATACGCCCTGGTCGACGCGATGCTGACCTAGCGCCGCGTGACGAGCGGGCAGAAACAGGTCTTGGTCGGAGCGCGTACGCGCGGTTCGGTGTCGCTCCGATCCAGCGTCCTTGGGCGCGAAACAGGCAGCCCGACTTCCGAAATCGCGCCCATCGAGCCTGCTTGGGTGCAGAAACGGAAGTCGCACTTCCAGAATAGCGCCCATGCGGGCTCGATGCGACTGCGCTTGGCGCCGACCTAGTTGCCGGATGGGGCGAACGAGACGTAGTCGGTGTCGTCGACCATGGCCTCGGGGCCGTCGAGCGGCAGGACCTCGAAGTGGTTGAGCGCCGCGTTGACGTCGCCCGACCAGACCTCGTCGGGGAGGTTGTAGAGCACCTCGACCCCGTAGCCATCGGGGTCTTCGATGTATGCGCTGTGGGTCATGCCGTGGTTGCCACGGATTCGGAACTCGACGCCCTGTGCCTTCATCCAGGCGATCTGGCTGAGCCACGAGTCGCGGTTCGGATAGCACACCGCAAAGTGATCGATGCCGGGGGAGTTGGCGAACATCTGCCAGGGCGAGGCCGGAGGCGGAACGCTCGACGGATCCGTGTGCTCGGCAAGTGCCAAGTCGTGGTGCCGCTCAGCGCTGCCGCGATAGAAGCGCATGCGGTAGTCGGGGAACTTGTCGCGCTCGAGCTCGGCGCATTGCTCGAAACCCAGTATCCGAGTGTAGAAGTCGTGAGACGCCTCGAGGTCTCGCACCCGGAGCACCAGGTGTTGGATGTACGCGCCGCTCGATGGACGGGTGGGGCCATCAGGTTGGTCGGCCATGATTGCAACCTCCTCGCGAAGTTTCGGTGGCCTCTAGAATAGTTCGGGAGCGAAGGAAAGGTCGACGTTCTGGTGTGAGGAACGTTCACCTGGTTGGCAACGCGGGCCATGTGATAGCAACGCGACGTACAGGTACGTCAACATCATTTGGGGGGTCACGATGGCAAAAGAAGGCGCACTCGACGAACTGCTGGCCGAGGTCTTGTCGCGCTACGACAACTCGCCCGACCCACGCCTCAAGGAGGTGACGTGCGCGGCGATCCGTCACCTGCACGCCTTCGCCCGCGAGGTCAACCTGACGCGCGAGGAGTGGTTCGCCGGAATCATGTTCCTCACCCAGTGCGGCAAGATCTGCGACGACGTTCGCCAGGAGTTCATCCTGCTGTCCGACACAACCGGTGTCTCCACCCTGGTCGAGATGCTGGCATACGACGCCAGTTCCTCCAGCCTCACCGACAACACGGTGCTCGGTCCGTTCCACGCCGACGGCTCACCCGATCGCGAGTTCGGTGAGTCGATGCTCGTCGATCCCGACGACGGCGACAGGGTCGTGGTTCGCGGCACCATCACCGACATCGATGGCAAGCCGGTGGAGGGCGTGGTCCTCGACTGCTGGCAGAACGCCTCCAACATGTTCTATGCGGTGCAGCAGCCCGGCATCCAGAGCCGCGACAACCTGCGCGGCGTGTACCACTCGCGGGCAGATGGCACGTTCGAGATCCGCAGCATCCGCCCGGTGCCGTACCCCATTCCGAGCGACGGCCCGGCTGGAGATCTGCTGAAGAAGAACGGTCGCAACTGGTGGCGCCCTGGCCATCTTCACGTCTGGGCCCGTCATCCCCAGTACAAGGATCTCATCACGCACGTTTTCGACGTCGAAAGCGACTACCTCGACGGCGACGCCGTCTTCGGGGTGCAGCAGAGCCTGATCCGCGAGTTCAAGAAGGACGACAACGGCGAACTGGCGACCACGTTCGACATCGTGCTCGACCGGGTGTAGTTCAGCTCGACGTTCCTACGGCGGCCGCACCCGCTTCGGCAATTTCGCGGTCCTGTTCGGAGGAGCCACCCGACACCCCGACCGCGCCGACCACCTTTCCATCGATGCGCACGGGCACACCACCGGCGAAGATGGTGAGTCGCGGTGTCTGCGTGAAGCCGTGCACCAGTGCAGGGTCGTCGGCCAGCACTGCCCACCAGTCGTGCGTCGGCTTTCCGTTGAACGCGCTCACCGTGTACGCCTTGTTGAGTGCGATGTCGGCGCACAGACGCGCCGCCCGGTCCATGCGAATCGTGACGATCGGCTCGCCGGCTGGATCACAGATGGCGATGCATACCGCAACGCCCTTCGATCCGGCCGCGGCGATTGCAGCATCGGCCACCCGTTGGGCCGCGCCGAGCGATAGCGCATTCATCGGAACGACATCGGGATCCGGCATGGAACCTCCTCCTAGAACTTGATCACGGTGCGAGCCGATTCTCCGCCCGCCATCATCGCAAACCCGCGGTTGACCTCTTCGAGCGGAAGGGTGTGCGACACCATCCCACTCAGGTCGAGGCGGCCCGACCGCCACAGCTCCGTGTACCTGGGGATGTCAATCCGAGGGTCGGTGTCGCCCATGAACACACCGACGACCTTCTTCCCCCGTCGAAAGCCGGTGACGGGCAACGCCAGCTCGGCATCATCGGATTGGATTCCGAGGACGTAGGCCGTGCGACCGGGCGCGACCATGTCGAATGCCTGGCGCACGAGTGCTGGGCGACCGACGACCTCGAAGGCGTGATCCGCTCCGGGACCGGTCATGTCGTGAACGGTCTGGACGGCATCGACCGACGACGCGTCGATGGTGTCGGTGGCGCCCAGCTGCAAGGCACGCACGAGCTTGCCGGGATTGGCGTCGACGGCGATGATCTGGGCTGCACCAGCGATGCGGGCGCCCTGGATCACGTTGAGCCCAACGCCTCCACAGCCGATCACCACCACAGAGTCTCCCGGCTTCACCTGTGCCGAGTTGAGGGCCGCGCCGAGGCCCGTGACCACCGCACATCCGAGGATGCAGGCCAGCTCCATCGGGATGTCGGCGCTGACCGTCGTCACGGCGCGTTCGTCGAGCAGCATGTGGTCGCCCAGCGCGCCGACGTTGGCCATCTGCCCGACAGGCACACCGTCGAGCGACAAGCGCGGCGGAAGCCCCGAGGCGCGTTTGGTCAACTCGGGGTGCAGGCACCGCGTCGGTTCGCCGGCGGTGCAGCGCAGGCATTCACCGCACCCCATCACCAAGCAGGTCACGACATGATCACCCACGCCGATGTCGCGTACGTCGGGTCCGACCGCTTCGACGACGCCCGCGCCCTCGTGACCCAGGATCACCGGCCGCGGGCGCTTCAGTGTTCCGTCGAGGTAGTGGTAGTCGCTGTGGCACAGCCCCGCCGCGACGGATCGAACGAGGACTTCACGGCCGACTGGCGAGTCGTGCTCGACATCGAGGAGATCGAGCTGGTCGGAACCGTCACGAAGCACAGCGGCGCGCATGGCGCCGAGCGTAGGCGCGACTACCGCGCGGTGCGTCGTTGGCGCGGCAAGGTGTAGGCACCCGCGGCGAGGGCGTTGGTGAGCTGCCGGCCGGCGTTGAGCATGAGCCGCACGTGGTGGGTCTCGTGGTCGCCGAGCAGACGGCCCGTCGGGCCGGCCGTCGAGATCGCGGCGATCACCTCGCCGTCGGGGTGATCGCGGATCGGGACGCCTATCGACGACAGACCGAGCTCGCCCTCGTCGATGCTGATCGCATAGCCGCGCTCGCGCACGCGTGCCAGCTCGTCGACGAACATCTTCGGGATCACGATCGTGTGGCCCGTGTATGGCTTCATGCCAGCCTTGATCCTTGCCGCAGCGACTTCGGGGCGGAACGCGGCGATGGCCTTGCCGGCACTGGACCGGTGCACCGGTGAACGCCGGAAGGCCTCCGTGGTGAAGCGCAGTGCACCGGGGCCCTCGACGCGCTCGATGTACAAC